>NZ_JAKGUE010000004.1 GCF_021568795.1 Dethiosulfovibrio faecalis | reverse complement strand
CCCCCTCTTCTCAGTCGGATAAAGTGTATTTGCATCGGAACGAGAGAAAAAGGTCCAGGTAGTCCTCTAGATATCTCGTCATGAGGAAGTTCTTTCTGACCTTTTCTCTTCCCTTTTCGCCCATGGACTTTCTGAGTTTTTCGTCTCTCAGCAGTTTGATTATCCTGTCGGCGGCCTGGTCGACCGTGTCTACCAGATAGCCGTTGACTCCGTCGTCTATCTGGTGTCTGATGCCGCCTACGTTGCCACCTATCACGGGAGTTCCCTTCCACATGGCCTCGGTGACGGTAAGTCCGAATCCCTCCCTCAAGGATTTCTGGACCACGACGGCCGCCCTGCTCTGTACTGCGTTGACCAGGGCGGTGTCCTCGACGCTCAGCAGGACTATCCTATCGTCTTTATGTTCCAGAAGGGAGGTATATAGTTCCATGCCCTCAGGGTCGTCCGTGGCGGTGTTGCCCAAAAGGACCAGGGTCGCTCCTTCTTCTTTTCGTATTTTCTCGAAGGCCTTTATGACCCCTTGGGGATCCTTCCATCGATCGAACCTGGATACCTGTGCCACTATAGGGAGATCTCTAGGTATTCCGTAGTGGTCCAGCCTTTCGTCGATCTCCTCCTCCGTCATGGCCCGGTTTTTTATGGAAAAAGGGTCTATGGCCGGTTTTATGAACCTTAGAGGGATGTCTAGTTCCTGTCGATACTCGGGAAGGGATACCACCGCTCCGTCGTATTTCTCTATGGTCGGTCTGAGGTATCTCCACAGTTCACCGTTGGGGTGGGACAGGTCGACATGGCAGACCCATATCCAGGGACCTCTTTTTCTGTAATGGTGTATGAGAGGTAGAGGTTGAGGGTCGTGGACTACCACGAAATCGTGTTCCAGATGCATCCGGACCGAGTTTTGCTCCACAACCGACTCGTAGATCTCGTCTTTCCTGTCGCTTAGGTTGATCTCCGCACCCTGAAGGGCGTTATGCATCTTTTTGGTTACCCCGAAGAAGTCTGGAGATCCTACTATAACTCGCCAGCCCGTCTCTATTCCGGCGTTGTTCATCAGGACGGTCATGGCGTTCAGCAGCTCCGCCACCCCTCCGCCGTAGTATGTGGAGTTTATGTGAGCGACCTTTCTTCCGCGAAGTTTCTCCGCTTTCGCCGCTATTCGTTCCGTAGCCTCCGATCCGATGTACGGTTCGTAGTCCTCTATAGACGTTAGCTTAGGATATATTTTCATCTTTTTGCCTCCTCGGTCTTCTGCCAATTACGTTGTTGGATCCCGGTGATCGAGGGAAGTTCCCTGTAGGGCCAGTCTTCCAACCCCATGCCGTAGGATGCCTTTAGGAATTTATCGGTCCACCAGAATATATCCTGTCTTTTGACGATCCGTCTTAGCTTGGACATTCTGTGTCTTTTCTCGTTTTCGTCCATGTAAAAGGCCCTTTCCATGGCATCGGCGGTCTCCTCGTCGCTGTAGGGATTTATCAAGAGGGCGCCGTCTTTGAACTGTCTTGCGGCTCCGGCGAATTCGCTGAGGATCACTGTTCCCCGGTTGTCCCAGTGGGAGGCGCAGAATTCCTTGCATACCAGGTTCATCCCGTCCTGGACGGAGGTCACTACTATGGCGTCGGAGGCGGAGTAGAGGGAGACAAGGTCGTTCCTCTCCATAGGACGATAGCGATATACGACGGGAGTCCAGTCCAGGGTCGCGAACTCTCCGTTTATCCGGCTGACCAGAAGTTCTATCTCGGTCTTGAGCTCTTTATACTCGGGGATCTCCTCTCTGCTTGGTATCACTATCTGATACAGAACGACCTTTTCCCGGAGGGAAGGGGTCCTGCGCAACATCAATTCGAAAGCCCTAAGCTTGTTGGGTAGACCTTTGGTGTAGTCGAGCCTGTCCACCCCCAGAAACAGAAAACGGTTACCAAGCTCTTTCTTGAAATGTCCCTTTCTCTCCATCGACTCGGGGCCTTTCGACATATCGGAGAACTCTCTGAAGTCTATCCCTATCGGAAGGGCTCCTGCTAGAACCCTTTTACCCATGGAGTGGAGCTCCACTATTCGACCGTGTCCTCTTTGTCTAGTGCTGCGATCCAGCTGGCGTAGACATTCGGAGAAGTGCCTTCTATCTCTGGGAGTCTGGAAACCTATCAATCTGTAGGACATCATGGCCGAGAGGATCTCCTCTCTCCAGGGAAGCTTGAAGAATATGTCCGGCGAGGGAAAGGGTATGTGGAGGAAAAATCCCGTCGACCGGTTAAGTCGCAGCCGGGACAGCCTCTCTCCGAGAGGAATCAGTTGGTAGTCGTGGATCCAGATGAAGTCGTTAGGTGCGGTGTGTTTGGCGAGGACCTTGGCGAATTTGTCGTTGACCGATATGAAGGATCGGTAGAATCTGTTTTCGAAGCAACATCTACTCTGTAGCCCATGGAATAGCGGCCATAATATGGCGTTGGAAAACCCGTAATAATGGCTGTCGACGTCTTTTTCGGACAGTATCACCGGGGTGAGGCGGAATCCCCATTCCTCGGATAGGGGGCCTAGAAGGTTTCTTATAGCTCCCAGAGGGGCCGGTTCCCTGTTGCCGGGCCATCCGACCCAGAGTCCTCCACGATGCCTCAGTAGCGGGCTCAGAGCGGTAACCAATCCTCCCGAACCGGGTTTACCCTCCCAGACTCCCTCGGAGTGGTTGAGTTTTACCGGAAGTCTGTTGGATACTACTACCAATCGGCGATTTTTTTCCTCTATATCCATTGCAGGTCACCTCCTGTAACCTTTGAGCTTTTTCTCCAGAGTCTTGAAAAAGGCCAGGACTTCCTCCGGCGGGTGGAGGCGGATAGCCGCTTCTGTGTCTTTTTCTATGTCTGAGACCAGTATGGAAAGTCCTCTCCCCGATAGGGAGCGGAAAGCGTCCTCGTCGGTTTTATCGTCTCCCAGGTAGCATGCCGGTCTGTGGGGAAATCTGTTCAGTATCGATGCGACGGCGTTTCCCTTATTATTTCCTCTCTGCTTGGCTTCGAAACCTCCGTCGAAACGGTCTATGGTCCAGCGATCGATGGGGAGAGCCTTTTTCCACAGGGAGACCACTTCCATGGCTTTATTCCGCGATTTTTCGTCGATATTTCGCAGGTGGATGGCGATGGCCGTGGTCTTTTTCTCCACGACTTCCGCTGGTAGCCCCTTCGTCAGCCTCTCCAGCGTGTCCAGGGTTCCCGAGTCCGGGGATATCAAGGTCCGTCTCTCTCCGTTTGAGGAGAGATGGACGGATCCGTGCTCTCCGTATATGTCTATAGGACGTTGTATGGAGAGAAGATTCCTCACCTCTTCGGGATCTCTTCCGGTGATTACGACTACCGGACAGGGAAGGGCCTCCAGGGTCTTCGCCACTCCCGGCCAGGGCAGTGCCTTGCCTCTGTCGGATACGAAAGGGGCTAGGGTGCCGTCGTAATCGGTCATCACCAGGCAATTTCGGGTTATATCCATGGATAGATAGAAGTTTTCGAGATGGTCGGGACTTTTTTTCAGTTGGCATCCTTCCTTTCATGTACAATCTCATGTGTATTGCCTATAAAGGTGAAGGTCGAAACGTGTTTAATTATATATCGTTTTGGGATTTTATGCAATTCATATGCAACTCGTGAGGTGAGATCATGGATCTATCGGGACTTCACAGACTGTGTCGTCGAGACAAAAGGGGAGACTACGTTCTGGATAGGGTGAAGGCGGCGGAGGAGCTCGGCTCCCTGCCCGGCCGTCTTTCCCTGGATGGGCTTCTGGAGAGGATGAGATGTTGGTGTCTCTCCATGGGCATCAGGAGAGACGGCGATAGCTTTTCGTTCAACGACGTTCACGAAGGCGTGCCTTTCTCCGGGTCTGCGACCCGTTTTCAGGACGAACTCAGCGTTCTTTTGGTCGTCCCTGGGAGAGGTCGTCAGAGATACCGTATTCCCGGTCTCTGGGGGGATTATCGTTGGTCCGTCTGTTATCAGGAACCGTTGTTGGCCGAGTGGAGAAGCTACCCCAGCGGCGAGAGATGGTGGGGAGCGGTGGGACGGGACTCCTGCGACGAGACCGAGGCCAGAGAGAGGTTTCGCTGGCTTTCCAGCCGTAGGCAGATCCATCGGGCCCGGTTGATTCACGATGGCAGAATAGTGGATGAGTATGTCTCCACAAAAGGACAAAGGTGAAATTTTACTTCCAGAGGTGATTTTATGAAGGCCAAGACCCTGATGTTGCAGGGAACCTCCTCCGATGTAGGTAAAAGCGTTCTCGCCACCGGGCTGTGTAGAATTTTTTACAGGATGGGATATTCGGTGGCTCCCTTCAAGGCTCAGAATATGGCTTTGAATTCCTACGTGACCATGGAGGGAGGGGAGATGGGGCGAGCCCAGGTAGACCAGGCCAGAGCGGCCGGAATGGAGCCCTCGGTGGACATGAATCCGGTTTTGCTAAAACCGGAGGGCAATTCCAGGTCTCAGGTAGTGGTGATGGGACGGCCGATGGTGACCTTGTCCGCCATGGACTACCACTCGAGAAAGGTGGAGCTTTGGCGTTCAGTTACCGACTCCTTGGACCGTCTTGGCGAACGACACGATCTTATAGTGATCGAAGGCGCCGGCAGTCCGGCGGAGATCAACCTAAAGGCCAACGACATAGTCAACATGAGGGTCGCCAGCCATCTGGGTTCTCCGGTCCTTCTCGTGGGGGATATCGACAGAGGGGGGGTTTTCGCCTCCCTCTACGGTACTTTGGAACTGCTTGAGGAAAAGGAAAAAGAGCTGGTTCGAGGATTTATCATAAACAAGTTCAGAGGCGATCTTTCCCTAGTCGGATCAGGCCTGGATATGCTTCTGAACCTGACGGGGAAACCTACTTTGGGAGTCATTCCATATCTTAGCGATCTCGGAATAGCTCAGGAGGACTCTGTTTTTCTGGAGGAGCACGACAGGCTTTCCCGAGGAAGCTTGGACTTGGTGGCAATAAGGTATCCCAGGACCTCCAACTACGACGACCTAGACGCTTTGGCCATGGAGCCCGATGTCGGAGTTCGCTTGGTGGATTCCCCCTGCGATATGGGGCGGCCTGACGGGATAATATTGCCGGGCAGCAAGAGCACCGTGTCCGATCTGCTCTGGATGAGGGAAAACGGTCTGGAGGCGGAGATCCTGGCCTTGGCGGGATCTGGCGTACCGGTCGTCGGGATATGCGGAGGTTTTCAGATGATGGGAAGGGCCATTTGGGATGGAGACCGCGTGGAGAGCTCCGATGAGTGTGTAAAGGGCATGGGGCTTCTCGACTCGGTGACGTCCTTTAAGGCTGAAAAGAGGACGGTCCGGACCAAAGGGACGGTCCGGGGCAGGTTGGGCTTTTTTGGAGAAATTCAGGGGGTCGATGTGGAAGGATACGAGATACACATGGGACGGACCGATTCGCCGATTAAAGATGGACTGTTTCTCCTGGAAAACGGTGACCTCGACGGTATAGCGGATCCAGAAGGGCTCCATTGGGGCACCTATCTTCACGGGATATTCGATTTGCCCGATTTCAGACGGTCGTGGCTTAGATCCATCGGTTGGAGGGAGTCCGGTCATGGGATTTCTCTGGGACAGCACAGGAACAGGGCTTTCGATCGTCTGGCCGACCATATGGAGGAGCACATGGACATGGGCGAACTCAGGCGCATAGTGGGGCTATGAGGGCTCTGGTCTCCTGTCCCGGAACCTGCGGAGAGCTCTATCAGGGATGGCCCGGAGGGATCTGCAGGTTGATATCGTGTCCCATAGACAGAACCACCTGTCTGGATGTGGAGGTCAACCCCGGAACGGGCGAGATATCCGTCCCGGAGGGAATGGATAAGACCGGGGATGTCCTTAGGTTGGCCTCAAATCTTTGGCGATGTCGGCATCTGGATGTGTCCGTACGTAGTTCTAGTAGACTGCCTGTATCCAGAGGATATGCCAGTAGCACCGCCGACATGATATCGGCTCTGTATGGTCTCGCTGCCTGTATCGATAGGACAGTATCTCCCGAGGAAGTTACGGAGATGGCCGTGGCGATTGAACCCTCCGATGGGATCGCCTGGTCTGAACTGGTGTTGTTGGATCATCGTTCATTCTCGGATTATACGGTTATCTCGGAGGTGCCTCCTTTGAAGGTGGTTCTCTTCGATCCGGAGGAAGAGGTCGATACGGTGGAGTTCAACCGACGGGCCCATCCCGTAGAGGGCGTCGACTACGACGGGATACTTCACGATCTGATAGGTGCATTGATGAGAGATGACTGGATCGCTTTGGGCAGGGCCGTTACCGCCAGTGCCAGAGCGAACCAGGGTGTTTTGTTCAAGCCCTGTCTGGAGGAACTTATAGAAGTGGCTTTATCAGATGGAGCCTTGGGTGTGACCGTCGCCCATAGCGGGTCCATCTGTGGTGTGCTGTATCCTCCGGATGTGGATCCCCGGTGGGCTGAGTTGCCTTGGCCCGACGAAGTTGGGTCTCCTAGGCTTGCCAAGATGGTCCCAGGAGGGGTTCATGTATTGGAGGTAGCCGGATGACCTTCGATCTCATATCGCTGACAGTGGCCGTCTTGTGGGATCTCTTCCTGGGAGAGCCTTCAAACGCCGTTCATCCGGTGTGCTGGATGGGATCTTTCGTCGATTTCCTCTGGCGAAAGAGACCTGAAAGAGGTCTGTTCCCTTACGGTTGTCTCATAGTCTTGTCCGGTGTTTCTTTGGTTCTGGTTGCGGCATCGGCTGTGTCTCGTCTGCCTCTCGCTTTTTCCCTGCCTATTTCCGTCTGGTTCCTGAAGGGGACTTTCTCCCTTAGCGGTCTGCTGGAGGCGGGAGGATCGATCGAAGGGGCCCTGAAATCCGGCGATTTAAACCGGGGCAGGCACCTTCTGGGATATCATCTGGTTAGCAGAGACACCTCTAAACTTTCTTCCTCCGAGGTAGCAGGGGCCGCGATCGAATCGCTGGCGGAGAACTTCGGCGACGGTTTGGTCGCCCCTATCTTTTTCTTCGCTCTTTTTGGACTTCCAGGGGCTTTAGTCTACCGCTTCGTAAATACCTGTGACTCGATGCTGGGATACCGGGGAGGGGATTTCGAGGCGGGGGGCAAGTTCGCCGCTAGGTTGGACGATGTCCTGAACTGGATCCCCGCCAGGCTGGCTTCTGTCCTGATTCTGGCTGGAGCCGCTAGCCTAGGAGCAGACTGGAGGGGGGGCGCGATCTCGGCCTTAAGGGATCACGGTAGGACCAGTAGTCCTAATGCCGGTTGGCCCATGGCCGCCATGGCAGGAGTTCTGTCGGTCGTCTTGGATAAAAGAGGGGTGTATCGTTTGAATCTTTCGGGAAGAAGGCCCGTGTCGAAGGACCTTAGAAAGGCGATGTCCATTCTCATGGTAGCTCAAGGTCTCGCTTTAGCCTCATTTTTTATGTGGATATGTGCAGGTGCGTCGTGATTCCTAGACCGGTATCGGATTTCGACGGATTAGGGCCGGTGGTTCACGGCGGAATGGACCGTGAGAAGCTGGACTCCATGGGGTTGGACGTCGATGATATCCTCGATTTCAGCGTTTCGATCAATCCCCTGTCACCTCACGAGGATGTTTTGAAAGCGTCTCGTTCCGCCGAGTTGGATATCTATCCCGACAGGTCTGCCTGGAAGCTGAGGGAAAGACTATCCGATCTTCACGGGGTTGATAGCTCCAGGGTTCTGGTAACCAACGGAGCCTCTCAAGCGATATGGCTGGTGTCTATGGCATATTTGAGATCCGGCAGGAAGACCTCTGTCGTGGTTCCGGCCTACGGCGAATATATTCAGGCGGCTTCCGCCCTGGGGGCCTCGGTCTCTCGTTGGGATTTCGGAGATTTCATGACAGGTGATTCCTCCGGTTTCAGCCGTTCGCTTCACGACAGAATCCGAACCGAACCTCCTGAGGTGCTATGGATCTGTTCTCCCAATAACCCGACGGGATACGCCCTTTCAAGGTCGCAGATCGAGTCCATCCTGGATATATGTAAAGTCGGTCCGACCATGGTCGTCCTCGACGAAGCCTATCGCAATTTCATGGAGACTCCTCCTGATTTGGAGGATCTTCTCGACACAGGCAGGCTCCTCATACTGAGATCCATGACTAAGGACTACGGTTTGCCGGGCGTCAGGCTGGGGTATGCCCTGGGTTCCTCGGATTCCATATCGGCTATGGAGAAGGTTCAGCCTGACTGGAGCGTGGGGGCCCAGGCCCAGGCTGTGGGGGTAGCTCTTCTGGAGAACCGGGAGCATTACGAACGACAGTGGGAGCTTTTGAGGATTGAGAAGAAGAGGCTATCCGATGGTCTGAAACGGATTGGTGTAACGGTGATCTCCGGGGAGGGTAACTTCCTGCTCTGTCGTCATCGTCGTTGGTCCGAGCTAAAGACGTACCTATGGAGTAAGAGGATACAGCTTCGGGACTGCGCTTCCTTTGGTTTGGAGAATTATTTCAGGATAGGTATAAAGACCGTCGATATGGACGATCTGCTCCTGAAGGAGATATCGTCTTTTTTGCTCGGAGAGGAGACTTTCGGCTGAACATGGGAAATATAGTTTTGGTGTTGGGAGGAGCTAGAAGCGGTAAAAGCGGATTTGCCCAGAGCTTGGTATCCGACCAGGAAAGACATAGTCTTCGAACTTCCGTTTTTTATGTAGCCACCGCCGGGATAGAGGACGATGAGATGGCTCGTCGGGTCGCCCGTCACAGGGCGGATCGTCCGGATAGATGGAAGACCCTGGAGGCCCAAAACGACTTGGTGGGAACGCTTGAGGCAATTCCGTCGAGAAGTATAGTCCTTTTGGACTGCGTTACAATGATGGTCACCAACCTCATGTTTTCTCATAGAACCGAATGGGACGGTATCTCTATGGAGGACGAAAGGTCGGTGGAGCAGTTCGTTCTGAGAGAGGTGGACCGTATGTTGGCGGTCTTTAGACGGAGGGAGCTTTCCGCCGTTCTGGTCTCGAACGAGGTGGGGCAGGGGTTGGTGCCTCCCTATCCTCTGGGTAGGATCTTTCGGGATATTGCGGGATGGGCTAATCAGAGGATCGCAAAGGAGGCCGATAGCGTCTATCTTATGATCGCCGGTATCCCCCAGATCATCAAGGAGGCGACGTCTTGAGGTTCCTGTTGGCCCTGTCTTTTCTGACCTGTATCCCGGTTTCGCTGAAAAGGATTATGACGGAGGAGGACCTAGGCCACGCTACGAGATGGTTCCCTCTGGTAGGTGCCGTTATAGGCGTGATCCTATGGTGTGTCTTCCGTATCTCCTCATCTGTATGGGGTGCCCATGTGGCAGGAGCCTCCACCCTGGCGATGTGGGCCGCCTTGACCAGAGGGCTGCATCTGGACGGCCTGGCCGATACGTTCGATGGACTAGGCGGCGGTGTCACCAAGGAGAGGGCCCTGGAGATCATGAAGGACAGTCGAATAGGGACCTTCGGTGCTGTGGCGATCTTTTGCCTCCTTACGTTGAAGCTGGCCGTTCTGTCGTCTATGGGGACCGAACTATCAGAATGGATCTTCGTGGCTCCCGTCCTCTCCAGGTGGTCTATGGTCCTGGCCGTCGCAGGTTTTTCTACCGCCCGAAAAAACGGTATGGGCCGCCGTTTCAAGTCCTATTGCGGAATTACCGAGGTTATGTTCGCCTCGTCCTTGGCTTTCGTTCCGGTTGTCGCCCTCACGGGATGGATGGGGCTGGCCGTCATGGGCGGTGCGGGATTGACGATGTGGTCCGTGGGATGTAGGATCTCCTCTTACCTTGGTGGGCTTACGGGAGACAGCTACGGTTGTATCTGCGAGTTCGTGGAGCTTTTCGTCCTGTTGTCCGGCACTGCTGTGGCGTCTCTTTAGGTTATAATCGGAAAATATCGTCTCGGATTCGGATATGGTTGTCTTTAAGAGAGTCGCCCTACCTCGGGCGTACCGTTCTACAGTCAGGAGGAGATCCAGAATATGTCGTTTATCATTCGGATCAAGGGTTTTTCCGATATACACTGTGAGATGCCGTTGTCGGGTCAGGGAGTGTTGGCTTCCACCGGACTATACAAAAACAGGAACATAGTCGCCTGGCGGGTAAACAACTATCTTCGCCCTCTCGAGTGGGTCGTCGACGGAGACGCAGACGTCGAGTTCGTCGATACCTATTCCTTCGAGGGGACCATGGTCTACAGGAGTTCTCTGGGTTTTCTGCTGGTCCTGGCCTCGAGGAAGGCTCTGGGCAAACCTATTTTTATCCGTCATTCGATCTCGGAAGGGCACTTTTGGGAACTGGAGGACGATGATATAACCGAGGAGGACCTGGCGTCTATCGTAGAGACGATGAAGGACCTGGTCGACATGGATATTCCGATAACCAGGGAGGTAGTCTCGCTAGATAAGGCCTGTCGAATATTCGAGAGACAGGGGAACCCGGAAAAGGGGCGGCTTTTCTCCAGGGTCTACATGGATCCCATAGAGGTCTACCGTTGTCTCGACATGTACGGTTTTTTCTATTGCCCTCTGGTCCCGTCCACGGGATATCTCAAGAATTGGGACCTTAAACTTCTTCCGCCGGGGATGGTGCTTCAGTTCCCCACTGTCGCCTATCCCACGTCCTTGCCCCCTTTTCAGGCATCCAGAAAGCTGTCCGGCGTGTTTCTAGAATACGCTAACTGGCTCAGGACGATGGGGATAAGCACAATGGTAAACCTTCACGACGCCATAGCCGCTGGAAGGGGGCAGGAACTGATACTCATATCCGAGGCCTTCCACTCCCAGAGGTTGAGCAACTTGGCCTACGACGTGGTGAAAAGAAATGCAAGGGTCGTCTGTATAGCCGGTCCATCCGCGTCGGGCAAGACCACCCTGTCTAAAAGGCTTAAGATACAGCTTCAGGTCTGTGGAAAGAGACCGGTGACGGTGTCTCTGGACGACTATTTCGTCGACAGGGACAGGACACCTAGAGATGAGAAGGGCGACTACGATTTCGAGGCCCTGGAGGCACTGGACCTCGAGTTGTTGAATCAGCAACTGAAGTCTCTCATAGAGGGGGAGTCGGTACAGCTTCCTCATTTCGATTTTCTCACCGGAACCCGTAAGGAAGGTCGTTACTTGAAACTGGATGAGGACGACATCCTCATAATAGAGGGCATCCACGGATTGAACGATCAGGTTACCCAGTCCGTGCCCCAGGACAAGAAGTTCCGTATCTTCGTGTCTCCCCTGACAGGGGTGAGCCTCGACAGACAGAACAGGACGAGCACGACGGATAATCGCCTTTTCCGGAGGATGATAAGGGACCACAGGACCAGAGGACACGGACCGGAGGCCACTCTAAAGAGGTGGCCGTCGGTCATAAGAGGGGCTCAGAAGTATATCTTTCCGTATCAGAAGCACTCGGACGTGATGTTCAACTCCGCCCTTCTTTACGAGCTGCCGGTGTTGAAAGGCTATCTGGAGCCGCTTTTACAGACGGTTCCCGAGGGCTCTCCCGTTTTCGGAGAGGCCAGGAGGTTGTTGTCCCTGCTGCGGTTCGTCCCCCCTCTTCCGTCCGATACGGTTCCCAACGAGTCCATCATAAGGGAGTTCATCGGCGGCAGTCTTTTCGAGGACTGAGGATGTGCCGAACCTTTAGCCTCCTGGTCTGTCTCCTGACGTTCATCTTATTTTCTCCGTCCTGGGCTTCCGATATCGATGGGTTCTCATATTGGAAGAGGCTTGAGCCGTCTCTGTCGACTTATATCCCCTGGGCATCGGAGGTCGTTCTCTCGAAGGACTGCGTTCCATCTGGCCATGTTATGTGGATCTGCCACAAAGGGGCTCATCTTCTCTTCGGAGTGGACGAGGAGGCCAGGTGTCTTTTTGGATGCTGGCCCGTAGCTACCGGTAGGAACTCCGGTCAAAAGCGTAAGGTCGGGGATATGAGGACTCCCGAAGGACTTTTTCCCGTCCAGGGCGTCCACGATGCGTCTTACTGGCAGCCCTATAGGGATAAAAAAACCGGCGATACAGTAGGGTACGGGCCCTGGTTTATAAGGCTCAAGACCCCGCCGTGGAGCGGGATAGGTATCCACGGCACCGACGAGGGACATCTGTCGGAGATCGGCACCGACGCCAGCCACGGTTGCATAAGGATGAAGAACGAGGATCTATTGAGGATAAAGAAAGTAGTCAGACCGGGACAGAAGGTCTTGATCGTTCCCTGAGGGAGTGAGCCTATGGCTAAGGTTACTATGGCCGATGTCGCCAGAGAGACGCAGGTCAACAAGGCAACGGTTAGCAGGGCGCTTAAAGGCGACCCCAGAATATCTTTGGCTACAAGAGAAAAAGTCTGGGAAGCTGCAAAAAAACTTGGCTATCGGATAGATACGGTTGCCAGAGGACTTTCCAGTCAGAGAACCGATGTTATCGGGGTGGTCCTGCGCGACCTGGGAGAGAGCTGGGTGGGATCCTTCCTCTCCGGAGTTGAGAGGGTCCTGGCCAGGCATCGCATGGAGATGCTGGTAAAAGAGGCCAACGACCTGGATGCCTCGTCCAGGTCCGCATATCAGAGGTTGTTGGATAGAAAGGTGGACGGAGTCATATGGGCATCGGACGCGCCTCTCCCATCCGACGAGGACGGCATCCCTTCCGTGATCGTCGGTAATGGGGAGGGCGACCCCTCCATGAGGGTCCTTCTGGACGAGGAAGCGATCTCCCGAAAAGTCCTCTCTTTAGCCGACGGACGTCCTATCTCCTATAGAGGTGGAGATCGTCCTTTTTTCCCCTTTCTGGAGAGACTTTCCTCTATTGGAAAGGAGAAAGGGCTGATCCTGTGGGATGGGAGTCTTCCGTCTCCGGGTGAGCTGGCTGAGGGGGTCTTGCTGTGTGGGGATCGCTCTATTTTGGCCTCTCTGATGGTTCCCCGTCTGCCTTGGCCGGCTTTCGATATGGGGCATCTCTCCTCCAGAGGCCTTATAAACGTAGTGAGGGGAAGGGGTGTAAGGCCTAAAGAGATAAAGGTATCGTCCAGCATCGTCGGGGTGGAGAAAAACGATCCAGGGTGTTGAAATTCATTATCAACTCTTGACGAGTAGACGGATGGACCTTATAACTGGAGTCAGTATATCGTTTCGAGGAGATGAGGTCGAAAAATGGATCAGGAAAACCAGTGTAGCGGAAATTGCGATGGCTGTTCCAGTAAGGAGAGCTGTCCCGATTTCCCTAAACCTACCAAGAAAGACGTCTGCAAGGTAATAGCGGTGGGTAGCGGCAAGGGTGGAGTAGGAAAAAGCTCCGTCGCAGCCCTTCTCGCCGTCGCTTTGGCCAAAAGAGGGGATTCCGTCGGAGTTCTCGATGCGGATATAACGGGCCCGTCCATACCTAAGCTGTTCGGTCTCACCGAACGTCCCAAGGGAGACGAATCGGGAAAGATCGTCCCTCCCAAGACCGAGAAGCTGGGCATATCGATCATGTCCATGAATCTATTGCTGGATGATCCCAAGGCTCCGGTCGTATGGAGAGGCCCTCTAATAGGAGGAGTCGTCAAGCAGTTTTGGGACGATGTAGAGTGGGGGAAGCTGGATTGGCTGGTGGTGGACCTTCCACCCGGAACGGCGGACGCCCCTCTGACTGTAATGCAGACCATCGCTCTGGATGGGATGGTCATAGTCACGACCCCTCAGGAGCTTTCTGCTCTGATAGTCGGTAAACAGGCCAGGCTTGCCGAGATGATGAAGGTTCCCATATTAGGGATAGTGGAGAACATGAGTTACGTCGAATGTCCCAAATGCGGCGAGATACTCAATGTATTCGGCCCGAGTCATTCCGAGGAGATAGAGAAGGCTTTCGGAATATCCACGATAGCGAAAATCCCCGTGACCGATGGCTTTGCCGCCATGGCCGACGACGGAGCTATCGAGAGTTTTTCCGACGAGGCGGTCCTAGGGGCTTTGGCGGACGGGATCCTTTAACTTAGAGAGATCGATCGAGGGTCTCCCTTTAGGGGGGGCCCTCGGTCTTTTGATTGGCTGTATTTACGTTTCCTACGGGAGAGAATTCCTCCTCTTCCGTCAGATTTTCCTCGAGTTTTTTCATCACAGTGTGATAGTCTACCTTTTCGTTTCCACTGCAGTGGTATAGGCTGGTGAATATCACCGCCGAGATCGAACCCTTTTTCTCGATCTCATCCCTGATATCGTCCGGTAACTTCTTTAGTTTGGACGCGGCTACCTTTGCTCCGGCGTTCGGGGTTTCCGGCAGGAGTATCAAAAAATATCCGCCTCCTATGAAAAAACCGAGGTCGCATTCTCTTATGTGCCTTTTTACGAAGGTTCCGTATTCGTTGAGGATTTGTTCTTCCCATGTTTTGTCGGCGGTTTCTCCTCCATCGTAACGGAAGGACAAACGGATCATCACTATGGAAAGCCACCTTCTATATCTTATGGATCTCTTTATCTCCGATGGTGCCATTATATCGGCATATGTATTGGAGAAAAGCCCGGTTGGCCCGTGCGTCATATCGTTTCCGTTCGGTTTTTTGCTAGCTTCTGGAGCCTCGATCTCCTCTACCAGACATACAAGCTGGGATTCGTCCAATGTCTTTCTCAGGATCCGCCAACCTTTCCCTCCTACCTCCACTCGATCCATCCCCTCGGGGAAGATGCTCTCGGCGCTTTGGCCTAGCAGAAGTTCTTCGTTTACATCCAGTAACCGCGTCATGTCTTCGTTGACAGAGAGGATGTTGCCATCCAGGTCTATATCCAGGGAGGGTAAGGGAATCTCCTTCGAGAGATCTTTCTTTTTCTCCACGGTCGGGTCGTTCTCGTTATCCTTGGGTCTTAACGCGGAGGTTACCTTATGCAGGAGCGCTATGGTTCCGGCAAACGACATGGCCAGTCCTATCCAGGAAAGACCGTAGGGGGCTCCCATTCCGAGGGGCAGAACCAGCAGGGCTATACCTTGGGCCAGTACCTGTAGCGGAAATAATCCTACTATTATCTTCCTCATGAGACATATGGCGTAACCCGACGATATCGAGAGATATATCAGAGCTACGAATAGCCAAAACGTAGCTCCCATATACAGCCTGCCGGAGGGGTCGGAGAAAGGAAGCAGGGCGAGGATTATCATCATGGTCGGGATCGGCGGTATGGATAACCACGATCCAGAACTTTGTCTGGCCTTATCTCGGGATAACATTATATCTCCATCTCTGTGCCGGAAGAGGCCCAGATTACGTCAGGGTAGCGGCTGACCATTTGACTGGCGGCGTAAAATCCGGTGCAATGGCAGGGACGCCATCTCTCGACGGGGGCTTCGTCGAAGGAATGAACCATGGCGGACCATTTATCGGAAGTCATGCCTCCTAGATGCATGCCTCCTATGACGGTGTTGATGGACGTTAGATCGAACTCCTCCATAGCGTAGCGCAGGATATTAAGTACTCCGGAATGAGCGCATCCCAGCACGATAGAGGGCCCTTTCGATCCGAACGCAAGTAACGACATGTCGTCCTGAAAGGGGTCCTCTGTCCAGGAGTCTCCTTGCGGGACGACAAGCCTGGAGGTCCTGAGGGTTAGACTCGGGTCTCTCTTCTCCAACGGTACCGAGAATGCCCACAGGTTCGGAAGGATTTCCGTCGGACTTTTTATCGGTCGAAAATCTCTGCGTTCCAGATCCAGATCGAGACCTATGAAGCATTCTCCTTTAGCGGTTCTTCTGTAGTGGGGAGCCTGAATGGACGAGCTACCCCATATAGGAAGGTCGGGACGCCGCCAGAGCAGCTGAGGAGCCCCTCCGCAGTGGTCGTAGTGACCGTGGCTCAGGGCCAGTCCGTCTATCGCGTCTATAGATACTTTTAGTTCCGACAGGTTGTGGATCAGAGAATGTCCCTGTCCGGTATCCCATAGCAGAGAACCTCTGGGGGTCTCGAGAAAAAAACTCAGTCCGTGCTCTCCCCATAGGTTGGATGAGCCGCATAGATTGTCCACGATCACAGTTATACGCATATCCATATCCCCTCGTTCCATCGTTTGATCCAAACCAGGAAGTCATTATCTCATATTTCTCGGGATAGATGATTTCACGTGGCCATACATAACCAATCATACATCCGACTATGGTATTTTGAAGGATCTCGGGTACAATGGTCAAGCGACTCCTCCAGAAAAAGAACAAGAAAGTAGGGACCTTTTATGAAACTTGGAATAGTGGGCTTGCCCAACGTAGGCAAGAGCACCCTTTTCAATGCCATAACCTCCGCAGGGGCGGAGGCTTCAAATTATCCTTTCTGCACCATAGAGCCGAACGTGGGAGTGGTCTCCGTTCCAGACGAAAGGCTGAGCGTGCTGTCCAAGATGTTCAACTCGGCGAAGATAACCCCCGCTACAGTGGAATTCTTCGATATAGCCGGTCTGGTTCGCGGAGCCAGCAAAGGAGAGGGATTGGGCAATACGTTTCTCTCCCACATCAGAGAGGTGAACGCCATAGTCCACGTCGTTCGTTGCTTCGAGGACGACAATATAGTTCATGTGGACGGTTCGGTCGATCCCATAAGAGACATAGAGACGATCGAGTTGGAGCTCGTTCTCTCCGATCTCGAGATGCTGGAACGGCATAAGGCCAAAACGGAGCGAAACGCCAGAAACGATAAGTCCCTCCGTCCATATCTGGAATTGGTCGGCAAGGTTCAGGAAAACCTTGAGGCGGGTAAAATGGTTCGAGCCATGGATCTTACCGATGACGAGAGGAAGGAGCTAAGAGGACTTGGCCTCCTTACGGATAAGCCGGTTATCTACGTGGCGAACGTCTCGGAGGACGACGTCTCCGATGCGGAAGGTAACGTCCACGTCAAATCCGTCAGGGAGTATGCCGATAGGTTCAACTGCGAGGTCGTCCTGATATGCGCCAGGATAGAGGCGGAGGTGGCCGAGCTGCCGGAGGAGGAGAAGGGGGAGTTCTTGGCCGAACTGGGGCTTTCGGAATCCGGTCTGGATCGGCTGGTCAAGGCTGGCTATCGTCTCTTGGGGTTGATATCTTTTCTCACCGCCGGAGAAAAGGAGTCCAGGGCATGGACCATAAAAAGAGGTGATAGGGCCCCTCAAGCCGCAGGGACGATACATACGGATTTCGAGAGAGGCTTCATAAAGGCTCAGGTTGTGGCATACGATGCACTGATACGATGCGGAAGCCTGGCCGAGGCCAAGGCCGGCGGCCTTGTTCGCATGGAGGGTAAGGACTACGTTATGCAGGACGGAGACGT
This sequence comes from Dethiosulfovibrio faecalis, assembly GCF_021568795.1. Classification (NCBI taxonomy): domain Bacteria; kingdom Thermotogati; phylum Synergistota; class Synergistia; order Synergistales; family Dethiosulfovibrionaceae; genus Dethiosulfovibrio; species Dethiosulfovibrio faecalis. The sequence goes on along the minus strand of NZ_JAKGUE010000004.1, from coordinate 123,141 downwards.
GGTCGAGTTCAGATTCAACGTTTAAAGAAGGGAATGATAGATATGCAGCAGATCAGTTTGGATGAAATCCTATCGGTCGTACTGTCCAGGATGGACGGTCTTGCGGCCTCGGAGGAAAATCTCAAAAGCAAGTTCAATATAATGGGGAGGGTGCTATACCGCAAGGGGCTGCTGTCCGATCAGGATGTGATAGACGCCATAAAGGAGGAACACCGACTTCTCGTCGAGTTGGGGGCTTTAAAAGAAGAACCGGACGAAGAGATGGTCCAGGCCATAGCGGACAGTATGCTTCAATGGCTCAAGGGAGACGTGGAGGCTATAAAAGAGAGCATGAAGGTCTACGAGGAAAAAATGCGTCAGGCCATAGCCAAAGAGGAGAGAAAGCCCCGTATCGACGTGGCCCCCTCCTCGGCGCTTAGGCAGCTGGACCAGATGAGCGGCAACAAAAAAGGCAGCAAGCTGATCCTGTAGGGCCATGAAGGAGAGCTGGTCGGTCCGGTTGCTGGGCAAATGGTTGGAGGTCGGCGTCAGGAACAGGTATATGTTCTTTCTGGACGTCCTTTTTTGCATCTTTGCTACGTGGCTGGGGTTTGCCCTGAGACTTTCCGTCTTTATGAACCACTTCTATGGTGATATGGCGGTTTCCGGTTTGATATTTGCCGGTATCTGCGTCGTGTCCTTCTATTTAGGGGGAATATATCGCATCTATTGGCCTCAGGCCAGTCTCGAGGAATTCGCCCTGCTTTTGAGGTGTTTTCTGGTAGGCTCTTTGATATTCGTTCTCTGTCATCTCCTCCTGCCATTCATGTTTATTCCTCGCTCCTCTTTGGCGATAACCCTTCTGAGCTGTTTCGTGCTGGTGGCGGCTTACAGAGCCTCTTGGCGTTTTTTCGTCGCAGCCCGTCACGGCCAGGATTCCTGCATCAGAACGGTCATAGTCGGAGCGGGAAATGCCGGGACCTCTCTGGCCAGAGATCTGCTTCGTAACGGAGACGAGCTTTTGCCGGTGGGATTCGTGGACGACGATGATCAGAAAAAGGACAAGATCATCGCCGGTCTTCCTGTCCTGGGTCCGGTTTCGGATCTGGAGAACATCATACTGGACGAACGTATCTCCGTCGTTTTGGTCGCCATACCGTCGGCTTCCAGAAAGGTCATAGGAGACATGCTGATGAGGCTTTCCTCCCTGGGTGTGGAAACCCGGGTTTTACCGAATCTCAGGGATATTGCCGGAGGTATAGTTACAACCACCATGCTTCGAAAGGTACGTCTAGAGGATCTGCTGGCGAGGGATCCGGTCGAGTTGGACAGCAGGGTCATAGCCGACGTGGTTCGTCAGAGGGTTATCCTGATAACCGGAGCGGGAGGATCTATCGGCAGTGAGATCTCCAGACAGATATGTTCATATGGACCTTCTAGGGTTCTCCTTTTGGGGCATGGAGAGCACTCTATATACGGGCTTTGTGAGGAATTCAGAGAGAAGAGGGTGTCCGTCCCCTACGAACCCATCATAGCGGACGTAGCCGATTCGGACGCCATGGAGGCGGTTTTCTCCAAGTGGTCACCCTCGGTAGTCTTCCATGCTGGGGCCCATAAGCATGTTCCCCTCATGGAGGTTAACCCGAAAGAGGCTCTTAGGGTTAACGGAAAGGGAACATGGGTCTTGGCCGACCTCTGCGGGCGATTCGGGGTGGAGCGTATGGTCATGGTCTCGACCGATAAGGCCGTAAATCCTACGAGCGTTATGGGGGCGACCAAGAGAGTCGCTGAGATCGTGGTACAACAGGCTCAGCTGAATTACCCCGAGACCAGATATATGGCAGTTCGTTTCGGAAACGTTCTGGGTAGCAGGGGAAGCGTCGTCCCTAAGTTCGAGAAGCAAATAGAATCCGGCGGACCTGTTACGGTGACTCACCCTGATATGAAGCGATATTTCATGATCATACCGGAGGCCGCCGGATTGGTGTTGCAGGCCGGTGCCCTTGGAAAGGGCGGAGAGATATTCGTCCTGGACATGGGGGATCCCGTTAAAATAGTGGATTTGGCCGAGACCCTCATTCGTCTTCATGGTTATTCCCCGGGATCGGACATAGCCGTCGATTTTACGGGGGTTAGACCGGGAGAAAAACTCTTCGAGGAGCTTTTTTACGATCCGGACTTCGTCGACAGAACCGCTCATCCTAAAATTTTCAGAAGCAATCTTTCGGACAAACAGTTGCCTACCGATCCGATCATATCGGAGGTGGATGTCTGTTTATCCTGCAGGAGCAGCTCCACGTTGTCGACCCTGCGTAAGTTGGTCCCTGAGTTCAACCACCCTTAGCCGGAGGAATCCTCCGGCTTTTTTATTTCCCCATCCGTATGAGTTTCTCTATCTCCTTAAGTAAGGGTTTTATCTCTTTCGAGCTTGCCTGCTTGTTGAGTATGTCCGCAGGGGAGATCTTTTTGCCCCAGTAGAGCTCGTTTGCGCTCGGGTCGTGATTTATCGTGGCTCCCTCCAGCGATAGTCCGGCAAAGAGTCCTTTGCTCATAGAGTAGCTGTATATGGGGGTGTTCATGTTTATGTCCGTCGCTGCGGAGGTCCTCCTTCCGACCGGTCCCGCTGCTACCGCTACGTCGCCTCCCAATGTAAAGGTATCTCCTTTGAAGGCCTTCAGGCCGTCTTCGTTTACGACTGCGAGCACCAGTGCCGTAGATTGCACTCCTATCTGAAGTCCGAAAGACCCTCCCGCGATGTTGAAGAAGGACGGTCCATACCATTTTCCGGTCTTTCTGTCGTGCCTGAGCAGAAGCCCCTCACCATACTGACCTCCTAGGACGAAGCCAGCCTTTACCACCGAGGGGAATATTGCGATCGCCACTCCCTTGTCTATGATCTCGCCCATCGTCTGAGCGTCGTCCTGTCCCGACATGTTCCCTATTGTTTTTATGGCTTCGTTTATGCGATGCTCCGGTGTTTTTCCTGCCCACAGAGGACAGGACGACGATAGTATCAGAAATGTCGCCGCTACGATCAAGATGGTTTTTACTCCCTTTATCACTGGTATTTCCTCCTTTTGATTTTAGTTATGTTATGCCCCGGGGCTATTATACAATGTGCGAGCCATACAGTGGACCATTCCTTCGGTCTGCTGTGATATAATGTTGCCGAAATTGAGGAGACCTGCGGTGTGCGTGATCATGTCCTACGTCTTGAGCCAACACTCGAGCCATGTAGGGCTGAGTCCGAACCGGTCTATGAGGCGGTTTTCCGCTTCAGACGCCCAGGCTCGGTAAGCCCCTTTCTAGGTAGGATCGGGTCAAGACAATCATGACACGGCACTGCGGGCTACCAACTTTATACGGCGCTGAGCTGTGCTCGGCGCCCTTTTCGTATATGCTGGGGAGGCCTGTTCATGTCCAGTTCGCCTTTATGGAATCCTCTGAAAGGATCGGGGGTGATCTTCGATTGGGACGGTGTTTTGGCGGAGACCCGATTGGATTTCTCCGGTATCAGAGAAAGATACTTCGGAGGTAAAAGAGCTGCAATACTCGAGGAAATGAGCCTCATGGACGAGGAAAAAAGGAGAGCTCTTTCCGAAGAGATCAGGGCTATAGAGCTCGCCGGAGCGGAAAAGGCGGTTCCGGTTCCGGGATCCAGGGAAGTGGTCGATCTCGTATCGAAGGCGGGAATACCCTGGGCGGTAGTCTCTCGGAATTGTCCGGAATCGATAGAACTTGCGGCCCGTACCATAGGTTTTAAACTTCCTGTGCATACCTTTCATAGAGAGAGCGGCCCGATAAAGCCTTCGCCTGAGGCTCTTTGGATGGCTGCGGATGCCATCGGATCTGCCTCCTCGGGATGTACCGTCGTGGGGGATTTTGTGTACGATCTTTTGGGGGCCAGGAGGGCCGGGATGAGGGCGGTCCTGGTGGAAAGGTCCTCTGTAGACTGGGGGCACTGGGCCGACGTCTCCTATCCCCGCATGACCGATTTTCTATCGGCATTGATGAACGAAGATCCGATAGTTCCCTGGGAATACCATTGTCTAGTCTCAGAAAGAGGGCTATCGTGGTTGACGTCGGCCTGGAATGTCTCGATTGCCCTCCCTGAATTATGGGACGAGGCGATTCTAGGCAGTCTGATGAACCTGGCCGGTTTGGGAGTGGGACGTTTTACGGTAAAAGCCGGGACCTTGACCTTCGACGAGTGGAGGGGGCTGCCATGGCTTTCGCCGAAAGATCTGGAGCGTCCGAAAGCCTTCGTGCTTGCAAGAGTCCTTAAAAAACGATACCCGGAGGTCGTTGTGGAGGAATCTGAAGAAGGTCTTCCATTGTCCTCCCTGGGAGGCGATCTCGTTAACGGTTTGGAGAGACATCTCAGTTGATTCAATGGGAGATCCCTCTGGCGGAGAGGATGCGACCGTCATCCCTGGATCAATATATCGGACATCTCGACGTAATGGGACCTTCCGGATCCCTCAGGGTTCTGCTCGATAAAGGCGTGGTCCCTTCCTGTATATTGTACGGGCCTCCAGGGGTCGGTAAGACCGCGTTGGTGCGTCTGATGGCCTCGGTTACCGATAGAGAGCTTTTCGAGATAAACGCCGTCTCCGCAAAGGTGTCTCAGTTGAGGGACCTTATAGAGAAGGCCGCCCGTTTTAAGGATCTTTCCGGTCGTTCCGCCGTGGCCTTCGTCGATGAGATATACCATTTCAATAAAGGACAACAAAACGCTCTTTTGCCTTCGGTGGAGAAGGGCGATGTCGTTTTGGTCGGAACTACAACGGAGAATCCCTGGTTCGAGATCAATAAAACCCTTCTGTCCAGATTATTGGTATTCTCATTGGAACCTCTCGAGAAGGACGATCTGGTCAGGATAATGGATAACGCTCTTTCCGACGAGGAAAAAGGGTTGGGAAAACTCGGCATGAAACGGGAGGACGGCGTTTTGGAGGAACTGGCATCAAGCGCTTCCGGAGATGCCAGGCAGGCTTTGACCAGGTTGGAATATCTTGTAAGGGTGATTTCCGCCTCCGGTGGGTCTCTTCTCTCGTTGGATAGAGTTCGTAAGGAGCTGCCGGCGGCGTTCGTTCGTCACGATAAAGACGGCGACGATCATTATGAGGTGATATCGGCTTTCATAAAGAGCATAAGGGGTTCCGATCCCGACGCGGCGGTATACTGGCTTGCCAGGCTCCTGGAGGCAGGAGAGGATGTCCGCTTCATCGCCAGAAGGATGATGATATCCGCGGCGGAGGATATCGGTTTGGCCGATCCTATGGCGTTAATATTGGCCACTTCTGCTGCCAAAGCCTCGGACATGACCGGTATGCCCGAGGCTAGAATCATCCTATCGGAGGCCGCTATCTATCTGGCCGCGGCACCTAAAAGCAATCGAGCCTACGATGCCGTAAATCAGGCTATCGACTCCATCAGAAAGGGGGATATACAAAGGGTCCCCGATCACCTCATAAACGGTAATACCGATTATCGGTATCCTCACGATGACCCCAGACACTGGGTTCCCCAGGCCTATCTGAGGGAGCCTCGCAGATTTTACCGACCTTCGGATATGGGGGCCGAAGCGAGAATAGCTCAGAGGCTTAAAAGGTACTGGCGGAGGTTCAGGGACGGTCGGGACGAGGAAGTCTAGGCTCCAAAACGCAAAAGGGACCTTCTTCGACGATTGGAAATCGCCAAGAAGGTCCATGTTTCCAGTAGCTTATAGGCGAAGAACATGATTTTAAGAGCGGATGGCCCCTGGATGGTTCTGGAGATATTCTTCGACTCCGCTTCTGGTTAGGTTTATATGTTCTTTCATCTCTTCTCTTGCCCTTACGCCGTCTTTCGCTAATATCGCGTCTATGATGGCGATATGTCCTTCCGATAGGGCTTTCAGATAGTTTCTTTCCGCCAGAGAGTAGGGACGATAGAGGTTTATCATGTCCAGAATATCCAGCAGAACTCCCTTGAGGAAGCGATTTCCAGAGGCTTCGTAAAGAAAATTGTGGAATTTTCTATCTTGTATAAGATACTCTTTTGGGTCCGTGTCGTTGTTCATGTTGAAAAATATATCCCTGAACTTTTCCAGGTCTTTTTTGGGAGGCGACTGGGCTATTAACGTGACGGCAAACATCTCCAGATTTGCCCTCAACTCGTATAATGCCGATGCGTCTTCCAGGGTGGGAACGGTTACGAAAGCCCCTTTTCTGGGGGTCAGCGAGACAAGCCCGGTTTTTGCCAACTGACGAATAGCCTCTCTGACAGGAGTTCTCGATACCGCCATCTTGTTTGCGAGTTCTACCTCTGAGAGCTTCTCTCCCGGTTTTATGATGCCTTCCACTATGGCTTCTTTTATCTTTTCATACACGATCTGCCTAAGATCAACGTTTTTGGCCGGGAACAACGGATTCTCCCTGGTCATGAACACTCCTCCCCAAATATCAGATGCGGTGTTCATTATACAAAAAACAGAAAAAAAGGGAAAGTCCTATTTTCCTTCTACTGGAAAGAATTCTTTTTGATACCACAGTATGAGGGCATATATGGCGTCGGAAAGCCTGTTTATATAGGCGAATATATCCAAAGGCAGAGTGCCGGAACGGAGCATCTTTACCGTTTGGCGTTCTGCCCTTCTCGCTATGGTTCGAGCCATATGAAGTGCTGCACACACAGAGCATTCTCCCGGTCTTATAAACTGAAATTCTCCTTCTGTAAACATCAAGGAGACCTCTTTGATCATATCCTCCATCCAATCGGTCTTGGGAGGTTCCATGCCCTCGCATAGGGCCATACATCCCATAAGGGTGTAAAGCTCGTCCTCCAAGCGTTTCAAGTTATCGTTTATGGGTTCAAAGGAGCACATCGACCTGGCTAGGCCTATCGATGCCTGACATTCGTCGATGGTTCCGTAGGCCTCTACCCTGGGGTCGTCCTTAGGAACTCTCTCTCCGTTGCAGAGGCTGGTATTACCCTTGTCGCCTCCCTTAGTGGTTATGGTCATCTTGTGCATCAGACAAGCCCACCTTTCCTTCGTGATACTCACTGTTATAGCAGAAAAAGAGGCTGAACGAAACCTGGATGCCTTTGAATGACTGGATTTTCTAGTCTTATTCGTTATGCTGAAGAATCAAAATAGTAGAATTTACCATAATAGCCCTGTCGGTGTAAGATCGATGCTAAGATATCGAATAGTGATTTATTTCATCTATAGTCACATTTTATATCTTAGGGGGACTTTTTGTGGGTAAAAGAAGAGGTCTGTTATGTTTGCTTCTAGTCTCCGTCGTTTTGGGGACGGCTGCGGTTGCCTCAGCTTTTCAGCCGGTCTATGTAATGGCCAGTGGTAACATGGGGGGAACCTATTACAGTTTAGGAGGTATTCTCGCCGAGACCGTAAACGAGAAGCTTCCTGGCGTAAGGGTGGCGGTACTGCCTTCCGGTGGATCTGCGGAAAACGTCGATCTTATGGAAAAGGGATTGGCCCAATTCGCCTTGATCGACAGCTTTGCCGTTATGGCTTATCAGGGGCGTGATCTCTACTACGAGGCTCCGCAGACCTACCTCAGAGGCGTCGTGCCGCTTTATCCGGAGGTTGCCAGGATATTGGTCCCGAAGGATTCTGCCATCGTGACCCTGTCCGATCTGGCAGGTAAGAAGGTGGTCTTAGGCAAGAAGGGGTCGGGGGTTCTCATAACCGCTCAGCAGATTTTGATGGCCTCCGGCTTGCGTCAGGATCAGTTGGAGCCGGCCTACCTAGGGATGGGAGAGGGACTTTTGGCTTTACGGGAAGGCTCGGTGGATGCGGTTATTTTCGTCGGTCCTCTTGGTGGAGGATCCGCCATGGAGCAGGAAGCCTTGAAAGACGCCAGAATAATAGGTCTCGACGATAAGACGAGAAAAAAACTCATGGATACCGCCCCTTACTGGAAGGAGTTCGTTGTTCCTGCCGGGACTTTTGATGGCCAAATCGAGGATATCAAGACGGTAGGAGCCTGGACTGTCCTGTGTTGCAGGGAGGATCTAGACGATGACCTGATAAACAGAGTAGCCGAGACCGTGTACGACAATGCCGAGGATATATCTTCGTATATTCCCGGATCGGTCAAACTTAGCCCCGATAACGTCGACGAGGTCCTAATTCCTCTCCACGATGGAGCGAAAAAATTCTTCGACGGGAAGGGCGCTCTGTAATATGACTTTAGAGTTTGATCTCATCGGAACAGTTGCGGTGGCTTCCGTCGTGCTGTGGTGCGGCCTGTTTCTGCGTAGAAAAGTAGACGTTCTCAGAGAATACAATATTCCAGCTCCTGTTATAGGAGGCATAATATTTGCTTTGCTTCGTTGGGGCCTGATGGGTAAGATAGATTTTTCCTTCGATATGACCCTCCAGTCCCCTCTGATGATAACGTTCTTTACTACGGTAGGGCTGGGAGCCAGCCTTAAGCTACTCAAGAAGGGAGGACCGCAGGTACTTCTCTTCTTGGGATTGGCCTCGATTCTCGTCTTCTGTCAAAATCTGGTGGCGGTCGTAATCTCGAAGCTTACCGGACTTCATCCTTTGCTGGGGTTGCTGGCAGGCTCTGTCACCATGTCGGGCGGACATGGAACCGGTGCTACTTTCGCGAAAACCTTTACCACCCAATACGGCCTGGTTGGCGCAATGGAGCTCGCCATGGCGGCTGCGACCTTCGGCTTGGTCGCGGGGTCGATAATCGGTGGTCCGGTGGCCAGAAGATTGATAAGGAAATATGACCTTAAGCCTCAGCTGGACGACGAAAGCGACGGTGTTCACGGGGAGAGCGGGCCTCTTGATTCCAGTGGAGATCATGGTGGGGTTACGGTTAACGACGTATCGCTTACCATCCTTCAGATATCGGTGGCTATGTACCTTGGCTCTCTGGCTTATGCCAGGTTAATGGATATGGGGATCACCCTTCCTACCTATCTGTGTGCCCTTTTCGTAGGCATAATAATTCGCAATGTCTCCGATTTTTCGGGGGCGTTCAGGGTTCATCTTAAATGCGTCGATTACATAGGGGCAGTCGCTCTGTCGCTGTTTTTGGCCATGGCCTTGATGTCCCTAAAACTGTGGCAGCTTATGGACTTGGCCGGGCCTATGGTGGCCATTCTGCTGGGAGAGATGCTTCTTATGGCATCTTTCTCGTACTTCGTTACATTTCGCCTCATGGGTAAAGATTTTGAAGCGGCTATTATGGCCGGTGGGCACTGTGGTTTCGGAATGGGGGCCACTCCCAATGCCGTAGCCAACATGGAGGCGCTTTGTTCAAACTACGGTCCCGCTCCAAGGGCTTTCTTCGTGATACCGATAGTCGGTGCGTTTTTCATCGATATAGTAAATGCCTTCGTGATCCAGGGTTTCGCCATCTTTTTATCTTAACTTTTGAGGGTAAGTCCTTTCGGGGGCTGGACAGATCATCTGTCCTGTGGTAAAAAATAAGCCTACGCGCCGGAGTGGCGGAATGGTAGACGCAGCGGACTCAAAATCCGCCGGGGGCAACCCCGTGGGAGTTCGAGTCTCCCCTCCGGCACCAATGTTGATTTGAAGATCCCCCGAGGGTTTCCTCGGGGGATCTGTCTATATCAGCTAATATTGAATCGGATAAGTCCTTGTGTTATCATTAGATGTCTCTTTTTGAAGAGGCATATCTCTGGATAGAAGGAAGTGTCTGTTTGTTCAATCCCTTGGGGGACCTGAGGACTGTGTTGCGGTCGCGATCGAAGCGGCTTCCGATCAGTCTGTTCTAAGTTTTTTTCTGTGTAGCCGTTTCGATCGCCGGAGAGAAGGTGTTTTCTCTGGAACATCCTCTTTGTCGGGGATGAGCGATCGAAAAAGGAGTACGTTAAATTGGACCGATATTTTGTAAGAAGAGCCGATTTTAGTAAGGATATCGACGATCTTCGCGACTTTTTCAACCGTGTTTTCGAGCCCGAAAAAGTCGGCGAGTTTGCGTCAAATCTCATGCGCCATTTTCCCGGAATGAATGGCGACCTGTGGTTCGTGGCGGAGGAACGGGATAGTGGCGATATAGCTGCGGCCTGTGCTCTGTTGCCATGGCGATGGCGTATGGGGAAGATCCGGCTCAAGGTAGCAGAGATGGGCATCGTCGGCACCGGCGAGGCTCATCGGCATAGGGGATTGATGCGTCGTCTTCACTCCGAGCTGATGGATACGGTACGGAGAGAGTCCTACCATCTGGTGGTGATACAGGGTATCCCAGGATTTTACGATCGTCTGGGGTTCCGGTTCGCCCTGCCTCTGTGTTCTCACATCGAGATGCCGTTACACGGCATCCCAGGGGAACCCCCTTTGGGAGTATCCGTGCGTTCCGCTACGGTGGACGATATTCCCTTTCTGATGGAGGAGGATGAGCTCTTCGGATCCTCTAATTTTGTATCCGCCCTCAGAGGGCCCGAGGTATGGCGGTATCTCTTGAACGAAGGGCAGTTGACCGAGTACGGTTCGGATTTTCTCGTAATAGAGGCCCCGACCGGAAGGCGATCCTATGCCAGAATCTCCAGACAGGGGTTCGGCAAGGGGCTCATCGTTAGCGAGGTGGGAGAACGTATGTCCCACGAAATGGCGGTGGGTTTTATGAACTACTGTCTTCGCTTGGCCGAAGAAAGGGAAAAACCCTACGTTCGTCTGGACCTCCATCCGGATGCTCCCATGTCTAGGCTGGCGATCGCTTCCGGTGCCTCCTCGGAGGATACCTATGCCTGGCAGGTTTCCATTCCCGACGTAAAGAGGCTGTTGACCGCTATGGTGCCAATCCTTGAAGACAGGATTTCCTGCGGGGTTTTCGAGGGCTATACCGGACGAGTCCGTCTCGATTTTTTCGATGACAGCCTGGATCTGGTCTGGATCAACGGTAAGCTGGAGGATATTCGCGCCGGAGACGACGGAGAATGCGACGCCCATTTTTTCATCCATAAGGAGCTGTTCCCGGCCCTCTGTCTGGGGCATCGGACCTGGCGGGAGCTTCGAGCCAACAGACCCGACGTCTTTCCAGCTCTGTCCAACGTCGGTCCCAGGACGGGCCGTTTAGGAGATTTTACCGGAACGTTTATAGACGAGCTTTTCCCCAGGAAGCGTTCTTGGGTATACGAGCAGTATTGACGTAAAATCAGGGCCCCGAGATCTCCTCGGGGCCCTGATTTTATGCGTCTGTGCCTTTTATCTTACTTTCCTAGAGTCTCTATCAAATGGCGTAAAAGCTTCGGGTAGGAATCCAGGTAGAAAGGCAGATGAAGCCTCTCTGTCTCCTTGTGTGCGTCCTTGCCTACCGGTCCGAAATTTAGTACCGGTATGGATAGCTTCAGCAACTCCTCCGTGGGGAAGTCGTAAAGAGTCTTCCCTCCCGGCATATTTTCCTCGAAGGCTATGGCGTCGGAACGGTCTCCTGTGAAGCCGCAGTAGCTTAGGTCCGAGACCCCCTCGAACATCGTACGGACCTCCAGTTTAACGCCCTGTCGAAGGCTTTCCAGTACCAGTTCCTTAGCCGCTTTTCTCGGAAGTTCGTCCTGAGGCAGCCTTTCCTCGTTCACCCTGTGGGGGTACCAGGGAGGAAGAAATCCCACTACCGCCAGAGGGCCTCTGAGTCCCAGATCGTCAACCACTTGGGATATTACCTTCAGTCCTTTCGCCCTCTCGTCGTCTTTCTTCGGACAGTCGGCAATTATCTCAAAGGCTATGTCCTCTCCCGATCGTCCGGTTTTCTTTTCCGCCAAGCTCATTATCTCTCCAACCGTGAATACCCGAGCCTTCAGCCTTTCCTGAGGGGCCGCCATGCCGTTTTCTCTGCGGTACGTGGCTTTTCTCTCCTCGTGTTCCGTTATCGAGTCGTTCAGGGCCTTGAGGGCCGTGTCTTTCAGCAGCTCGATTATCTCTCCCGGCATCTTAGTGGAGGTGAGGTAGCTGAAGGCCATCGCGGATCTGGACAGGATGGTGGCGGAGTACTCGTCCCTCATGTCCTCTATCTTCAGTGCGGCGAAGGGAGGATAGACGTTGTTTCCCAATCGATCGGACAGAGAGATATCGCCGTCCAGGCTCAGCCCTATTCGGGATATGGTGGGGCCTACGCTGAAGCCATCGTAGTACTCTCCGGCATGAGCTTCCTTGCCCAGACAGTAGATAAAGGGGTTGATCTTTCCCAGGCTGCCCAGGTAGACGGTCGGTTGGGCGTCCTCTCCGGTGGCGAAGGTCGGTTCCAGGTCGACGCAGCATAGAAAGCTCAGGCCCTCCTCCTGGAACCTGGCAAGCCATCTCGCCGCTCCCAGCATCCCGGCCGAGTTATTCTCTTCGTCGGGAACGAACAGCACCGCTACGTTGGATTTCAGATCCTCCGTTTTTTTCGACAGCTCCATAAGAAGCTCCGTCCCTGCGCAGACTCCCGATTTCATGTCCGCTACGCCTCTTCCGAAGAGCCATTCACCGGAGCGAAGGTCTTTCGCAGCATCTTCTCCCAGGCCTTTCGGGTCGAGTTTCTCCGTGTAGCTCTCGGGATCGAAGGCCAGATCTTTCAACGGACCGAAGACGTCTACCGCCACGACGTCCATGTGTCCCATCATGAGCACCGTTTTATCCGTCTTTTTCGAAGCTCGGACTATGGCGAAGACTATATGTCTATCTAGCCCATCTCCCTCTACGGGAAGAAGTCTGAGGTCTTCCGGGTGACTTTTGAAATACTTCTCTTGGGATATCTCGTCGTATAGTTCCTGGGCTACCCGGTTTTCCTCCTCGGAGGATGGAGACATACTAGGTATCTCAACGATTTTTATCAATCTTTTGTAGGTACTGGAGTTCTCTTTTTTCACCATGTTTTATCCTCCTAGAAGCGTCCTCCCAGTACCAGCCTGGGCAACCAAAGCGATAGTTCGGGAATGTAGGTCACCGCCACCAGGGTTGGAAGCCAGGCAAACAAGATGAATATCATCGCCGGCCGGAGCATCTGAGATACCGGGGTGTTGGCTATTCTACCTCCGAAATAAAGGGTGGGTGCGGTGGGAGGGGTTACGTTCCCAAGCCCCAGGTTGACCCCTATTATTGCGGCGAAGTGGATGGGACTTATGCCGAGCTTGGTGACCACCGGTAGCAGTATGGGGGTACACAGCAGCATGGCACTGACGTCGTCCATTATCATGCCTATTATTATCATAAATAGGTTTATCATCAGCATTATGACGTATTTATTGCTCGAGATGGACGTCAGGAGGTCTATTATCATGGAGGGCAGTCTCTCCTGGACGTAGATACGGCTCAGCATCATTATGCAGAACATCATGAGCATGACGACCCCGGTGGTGGTGGCGGTCTCTATGACTACCTCCAGGAAGTTCTCCTTGTTGAGTCCCTTGTAGATAAGGAATCCCACGGGAACGGAGTACAGTACCGCAACCGCCGCGGCCTCTGTCGGAGTCATTATCCCTCCGTATATTCCTCCTAAAACTATCACCGGCATTATGAGGGCAGGAAGAGCCTTGCCGGAGCGGTTCCACAGCATCTTTCTTTTTTCTACTCTGGTTATGGGAGGAGAGACATAGACGTTGGGATCGTCCTTGAGCAACACCAGGTTTATGATCGATAGCAGAACCATTAGGAGAAGCCCCGGGCCCACGGTAGCCAGAAAACAGGCCAGAACCGACTGCTGTCCCACCCAAGCGTAGAGTATCATCTGAGAACTGGGTGGTATCAAAAGACCTAGAGGGGCAGCGCACGATACCAAGGCGGCGCTGTGTCCCATGGGATATCCGTTTTCCCTCAGCCTGGGGAACATGATCGATCCTATGCAGGATAGGGTGGCTGCGCAGCTTCCGGAAATGGACCCGAACACGGCGCAGGATACAACCGCTACCACGCCTAGTCCGCCCTTTATCCTTCCTACGAACACCTCGACCAGCTTTACCAGAGAGCTGCCTATGCCTCCCCGGTCCATAAGTCCGCCTACCATGATGAAGAGAGGTATGGCGAGAAGGACCAACGAGCTCATCTGGCTGAAGCTGTACGGCAGCAGAAAGGATGGATCGTAGCTGTGGGAGACCACCATGAACAGAGTGGACAGCATGAAACAGAAAGGTACCGGAAGCCCCAGCAGGAGAGTCACTATTATGAGGATTAGAGCTATGCTTATCGCCATTTCATTTCCCTCCTAGGGTAAAAGTTATAGGGACTCATGATGTGAAGGCTCCTTTTTTATCTTCTTTTTCGAAGGACAGAAAATTTCCCAGGTCCTCGAGAAAATAGACCAGCGAGTAGAAGCTCATAAGTATGTAGCCCACAAGAATGGATATCTGAGATATGAAAATAGGTATCCTGAGTCCGGTGGTCCTTGGCATCCATTCGATGCTGTAGAGCACCATGTCCACCGCCCACCAGCTGAATACGACGCACAACACCGTCGTGGTGAGCCTGACCAAGACGGATAGAAAAGCCTGTGCCCTCAGGGGCAGAAGCTGAGGTATTATGTCCGCCTTGACGTGGCTTTTATCGTAGACTCCATAGGAACTTCCTATGAGATAGAGCCAGAACGCCGCAATGACCACTATCTCCTCTATGCCGAACAGGTCGGATTTGAAGACGTACCGTAACAGCACCTCGAAGCACATTATCAAAACCACGAAGACGCTGGTGAGTATCATGAGGACCTGCTGGAACCGTATTAAGCCCCTCCATAGAGGGGAGTTCTTTATCTTTTCGACCAGTGCAAGCATATATTTATCCCCCTCGATAATAGGAGGCCGACGAGATAGCCTCGCCGGCTTCCGATAACTCACGACCTAGAGGTCTTTCTTTATTTTCTCCAGCGTTTCCTCTCCGTAGGTCTTTGCCAGTTTGGGCCAGGTGGTCGCTCTGATGTGTTTCGCAAGAGCAGCTCTCTCCCCGTCGGAGACCTCTATGATCTCCACTCCGGCCTCTTCAAGTTTCTTCTGGAACTCCAGGTCCTCAGCTGTGCTGTCGGCGAAACTCTTGTCCGCCTCGACGTTAACCGCGTCCAGAAGGGCCTTCTGTTCCTCCGGCTTCATCGATTCCCACAGTTTCTTGTTGATTATGTAGGCAGTCTGATCGAAGAGGCAGTTATAGGGAATATAGTAGTCTATGACGTCTCTGAAGCTGAGATAGTTTATCTGGGACGATCCGCCGATCCATCCGTCGCAGACACCGGTCTGAATGGCGCTGTATGTGTCGGCGTAGGGTATATTTGTAGTCCGGAATCCCATATCCTCGGCGGTTTCCTTGTAGACCGCTACAGGGGCGACCCTTATCAGGGCATCTTTATCGGCAGATGGATCTGTGGGGTTCGAGGGCTTTTTGGCTATGCCGACCCCTATGAATCCATCTCCGTAGAGCCTTAGAAGCTTGACTCCCAATTTATCCAGCGACTTGTCTATAATGTCGTAGACAACCGATCCCGGCGAGAGCTGCTTTTTCATCTCCTCTCCCGTAGAGGCCAGGAATGGAAGGGAGCCTACCTCCAGCATCACGTCGAACTGGCTGGGAAGGAAGATAAGCCCCATCTCGATGGATCCTCGACGGATCTCCTCGAATACCTGGGTGTAGTCTCCAAGCTGGTTGGCGGGGAATACGTCAAGTTCTATCTTCCCATCCGTGGCTGCCTCGAACTTGTCTTTGATGGCGTAAAGAGACTTAGTACCTCTGTACTCCGGTGCGGATATACCGGCTACCTTGAATTTATCCCCCTTGGCCTCGGCCATGCCGGGGATAGCCGTGGTGCAGAAAACCGTCGCCATGATTCCCAGTAACGTTGCCGCTAAAAAACCCTTTCTCATGTTTTCGCTCCTCCCTGTTTTTTCTCGATTTGAAACCTGAACCTCTTTCCCCTTTTGTGGATCCCTCTGCTTCACCGTCTTAACTGCATCTGCATGCCTATCTCGTCCGCTCCGTCCTTTAGCCTTTGGAGCCACATGGGTATCAGGTCATCCGAGATCGTTTCCCTCGGAGCTCCCACCGATAGAGCACAGTGGACCTCCCCGTTTTTGTCGAATATAGGCACCGACAGACACCACTCCCCCAGGCTGAAACTCTGATCTTCCACCGCATACCCCTGCGATCTGATGACCTCGTATTCCTCCAGAATTTCCGAGATCGACGTCACCGTGTAGTGTGTCACCGGTTTTAGATCCGATTCGTCGAGCAGCTTTCTAATCCTGTCTCTGTCTTGATATGCCGCCAGCAATTTCGCCGAAGCTCCTGCGTTTATGGGAACGCTTTTTCCGATGAAGTCGTTGGCGTCGTAGATTCCGCCGGGACGACACTTTTTGCAGGCCGGATATGCTCTATCCCCCTCCCATATGCTTATGTAAACGGTCTCTCCGAGGATTTGACATAGATGAGACAGCACCGGCTCCGCCAGATCCTCGATTCCTATCAGTCTGGAATAGACGTTTCCCATTCTCAATACGATGGGTCCCAGATGGTACTTTTTGGAGGAATTTTCCTGAACGACGAAATTCTTTTCCCTGAGGGACGATAGGATCTTGTACAGACCGCTTTTACCCATTCCAGTGGCTGAAGCCATCTCCGACAGCGTGTAGCTGAACGGTGGATCCGCCAGAAGCCTCAGGATATCGAGTCCTTTCTGTAAACTGCTCAACGAGACATCCTCCAATCGATTATCCAAATAGGAAAATATATTTCCTTTGTGGAAACCACCCTAATCACAGTAGCAGAGGTTTTTGAACTTGTCAAATAGTTCAGAAATGACGTCTGAAAGCATGCGTTGACATCTTTGTTAAGGTGCTTTACTATGTTAGTAATCACAAACATGAGGCTGTCTTCTCGCTTTGTAGAGATTGTCTTCGATGCAAGAGTCTTTTAGAGCCGTTCGAACGTGAATTGGTTTAGTTGCTAATATTTGGAGGTGGGTTATGTTCGGTTTAGGTATAGATCTAGGGTATTCCTCTGTGAAATTGGTTTTGGCCGACGAGGATGGACGAATTTTATGGAGTCGCTATAGGATGCATAAGGGCTATGTATCCTCCTGTCTCTCCGACCTGCTTGGTCTGCTTGTGGACAGGTTGGGCCCGGATTGTCAGCTTTATGGTTCGGTAGTGGGGAGCGGGTCCTCTTTGATTTCTCTTTCCGGTTGCGTTTTCAAGACCATGGATGTTCAGGCGTTGGTCGAGGGAGGCAATGCCCTATCGCCGGGAGTTCGTTCCATCGCTGAGATCGGAGGACAGGTATGTAGGTACATCTCCGGTCTGGGTGACGAGGAGAACCTGGAGGTATCCATGAACTCCGGTTGTGCCTCCGGGACGGGGGCTTTCCTGGAGGAACAGATGTCCCGGTTGGGCATGAAGATAGAGGATTACGATTCTATCGCCCAAAAGGCGCGATCTGTTCCCAGAATAGCGGCCCGTTGCAGCGTTTTCGCCAAGAGCGACATAATACACCACCAGCAGGAAGGGGTCCCTGTGGCGGATATATTGATGGGATTGGCCCACGGTGTTGCGGGAAGCTATAAAAACGGTGTGATTAAGGGGAAAAAAACATCCGGTCCCATGCTGTTCTGTGGTGGGGTTTCCCTCAACGGCACCATGGTCGAGGCCTTGGGTAAAAAACTCGGCAAGAGGGAGGAAGAGTTGCTAGTGCCTTCCGGATCCGAGGTCGTATCAGCCCTTGGGGCCGCCCTGATAGGGATCAGAGAGGGGATCCCCTTGGACCTCTGGAGCCTGATCTCCTGGCTAAAGGCTGGAGGGCAGCATGAGGTCGAAGGGGGGGAGCCTCCTATGGAGTCGCTGAGCTCCTATGGTTTAGGCGATGCCGTAGGAAAACACTCGATCGTTGCTTCTCCCGATTCATCGGGCTGTTGGCTTGGAATAGACGTAGGGTCAACCAGTACCGACCTAGTGGCGTTGAACGGTTCCGGTCAGGTGGTGGGATTCAGGTATCTGAAAACTTTGGGGGATCCCGTCTCGTCGGTGAAAAAAGGACTCTCGGAGATAGCTCACGATCTTCGGGGGTGTCCGGTTCTCGGAGTGGGTGTTACCGGGTCGGGCCGAGGCATGATCGGTAAGTTGGTGGGAGCCGACAGGGTCAAAGACGAGATCACTGCTCAGGCCAGAGGTGCTGTGGCTATGGACCCCGAGGTGGATACGGTATTCGAGATAGGGGGACAGGATTCCAAGTACATCTCTATTTACGGTGGTCTGGTGAGAGATTTTCAGATGAACAAGGTCTGTGCCGCTGGGACCGGAGCCTTCATAGAGGAACAGGCCTCCAAGCTGGGAATCCCTCTGGATGAGTTCGGGGATCTGGCACTGAAGGGCGAAACTCCATCCGATCTGGGGGAAAGGTGTACCGTATTCATGGAGAGCAGCGTGGCCTCCCATCTGGCTAAGGGCGTAGAAATAGAGGACGTGGCGTCGGGTCTTTGTCATTCCGTAGTCAGAAATTATCTGCACAGGGTGGTAGGCGGCGGAAGGGTGGGAAAAAAGATCTTTCTGCAGGGTGGCATCGCCTATAATCAGGGGGTGGTCAACGCTTTTCGTGCACATCTGGGGGCATCTATCGAGGTTCCTCCTTTTTTCAGCGTTACCGGAGCAATCGGAGCCGCTCTTCTGGTAAAAGACGAGATGAAAAGGGAAGAGGGCTCTTCTTTCAAGGGGTTTGCTCTCTCCCGCTTGGAGGATCCGATCGTGCTTTCCCAGACCTATTCTGAAGATCAAGAGAAGCGGTCCGTAGTCATGGATCGTTTCACATCCCAGGTTCACAGGGATCTTCTTGGAGATCTGGAGGAGGTCAGGGATCCGTCTAGGCCGACGGTGGGTATACCGAGGGCCCTCTTTTGTTACGGGATGTATCCCATGTTTGCTCCATTTTTCCGTCGTCTAGGAATGAACGTGATGCTTTCCGATCCCTCGTCGGAGAACACGGTGAGATTGGCTCAGGAATACTCTTTGGGCGAGACCTGCTTTCCCGTCAAGCTGGTTAATGGTCACGTGGCGGAGTTGGTCGCCAAGGGTGTGGACTACCTTTTCTTCCCCGACCTTCATTCGGTTTACCACCCCGATTCCCGTTCCAGGCAGTGTTACGGTTGTCCCTACATGCAGTTGGCCTTTAAAATGGTGGACAAGGCCATGGATCTCAAGGGTAGGGGGATAGGTCTTCTGGCTCCTACCATAGCCTTCAATCTGGGAAAAGAATTCGTGATGAATTCCTTCGTCTCAATGGGGCGTCAGCTCGGAGCTTCGACGGAGGAGTCGAGAGACGCTCTTAAATTCGCCATGGAATCCTACGGGCGTTTCTCTGCGAAGTTGGAGAGACGGGCCGAGGAAAATCTTGAAGCTCTCGATAAGTCAGAGGAGACCTTCGTGATGCTTTCCAAGGTGTACGGTATAGCCGATCCCTTGCTGAACATGGGTGTCCCGGAGATGCTGGAGGACATGGGGTACAGGGTGCTGCCCTTCTATGGGATACCTGCGGAGGATATATTTGACGACCATCCCAATATGTATTGGCCCTTCGGACAGCACGTCCTTTCGGCGGCGAAACTGATAGGGCGCAGGAAGAACCTTCATGGTGTTTTCCTCTCCCATCATGGTTGCGGTCCCGATACCCTGACCTCACACTATCTCAGGGAGATCCTGAAGGAGAAGCCATTCCTGTCCATCGAGGTGGATGAACATTCGTCCTCCGTGGGAGTACGAACAAGGGTGGAGGCCTTCGTCAACAGCGTGGTCAACGGCACAGAGCACCGAATAGAAGGATCCTCCTCCTACCAGGTGGAACCGTCTAGAAAAGAGGAGTCCTGTTCTATATGGATTCCGCCCTTGGAGCCTTATTCTTCCATTATGGTCGCCTGGGCCGCCAGGCAGGGCATAGATCTTATCGCGGGCTCTCCCCTAGGTTCGGCTGCCGTGGAAAGAGGAAGGGAGCACGCCCTTTCCGGCGAATATCTCTCTATGTCGGCTCTCCTCGGGGGATTTCTTGAGGACAGCGATAAATTGGTAGATATGAAGGCTCTGATCCCTCAGAATGAGGGGGCCGAGGTAGATGGACAGTTTCCCCGTTGGCTGGAGGCCGTCCTGTCTGTATCTTCAGGGGATAGGCCGGATATAATCGCTCCTTTTATAGAGGATCTTCCGACAGGAGACGAGGCTATTTTCATGGGGCTCGCAAGGTGTCTTCTCGCCGGAGATCTGGTCATGGCTATTCCCGGGGAAATTAGACGAGGCGTCGTCGATGAATTGTGTAGTTCCATTCGCTCAGAAGGCCTAGGCGATGATGCGCTGTTCGATCTGGTAGAGACTGTAGTATCCTACGGAAAAGGAGGAGGGAGAAAAAGGATTCTCGCTATGGGAGAGCCTCTTATCCTTTTCTCGAGGGGGTTGAACGGTGGAGTTCTTGATTTTCTGGAGAGGACGGCCGATGTCCTTTACGGATCGATGGGAGAAGCTCTATGGCTGTTGTGGCATGATCTGCTGGATCAGCCTTCCAGGGATGAGAGGGAGCTGCTCTCCGATCGTCTCGACTGGTTCAGGGATCTGATGAAGAGGCTGTCCTCGGCCGATCCCGAATTGGTCCCCTTCGGGATCGACCTGGACGGTTTGGCCTCCTTAGCGAACGAACATATGGGGCACTATGCCGGGACTTTCGGAAGATACAGAGGGGCCAAACCGTTGTCGAAGGGGGATTTCGACGGGGTGGTCTCCCTTTCCTCCATGTACGAGAATACCGGGATCTCTTTGGGGGTTATCCGTAGGGATTCTTCTCTAGGAGATTTTCCTCCCTGTCTGGATCTCGTGTTCGACGGGACCGACACAGATGACAATCTTGCAAGGCTAGAGACATTCGTGCATTACCTTAAACCTAGGGAAGTGTCGGAGAGAGAGCTGTCTACCTGTCTAGTGCGATCCTAGCAGACTATCCTATTAATTATGAGGGGAGTTCATGTCTTTGAACGAGAACTACAGGGGGTTTTACGATAGAAAGGCTTGGGAAACCGCTAGAGTTTATGCCGGGGCTACGGAAGGAATCTCCTCTTGGTTTACCAGGGCCTTCCTCGAAGGAGGGAGGATCCTGGACGTGGGGTGTGGATCCGGCAGAGACCTGGATCGTCTCCTAGCCGGGGGATGGGACGGTTTCGGAGTGGACCCTTCTGAGAATTTTCTCCGGGAGGCTCTGAAGCTATATCCCTCACTTGTGGGGCGGGTCTCCGTGGACGGATTGCCCGATCTTGCCTCTCAGATTGACGATTCCTTCGACGGCTTGCTCTGTTCCGCCGTCTTGATGCACCTGCCCGAGGATGTCCTTGAGAGGTCTATGATCTCTCTGGCCAGGGTGCTTCGTCCCGGTGGAACTCTTCTGGTCTCTTTGCCGATGGATGCAGGTGGAGAACCGATAAGGGGATTGGACGGAGATGGTCGATTTTTCAACGGCCTTTCTTCCCGCCGGCTGGGTTTGATGCTTGCCGTTATCGGATTCGATCTTTTGGAGGACTCTCTAAGCGGTGATTCTTTAGGGCGTTCAGATAGAAAATGGTCGACTTCTCTTTATCGTTTCCGGAGAAGATGACCGATTTTTTTCAACGCTCGTGCGGATATATTTCGCTGAAAACGAAGAAACTGTTGGATTTAGGCATCGGAATCGGCTTGGAGCTGGAATCCATTTTCGATGGATTTTCGGATGTAGACGTCACCTGTATCGACATGAATGTTTTTGTCGGTAACCCCCGTTGCTTGAACGAGATCCGGTGTGGGATGCGAAAGTCGGGAAGCTGTGCTATAGTCTCCAAAGGAATTTAGACTATGAATTTTAGGGGGGTAACGTGGATGAGAAGGTTGGTCGTGGCCATCGTGGCTGTTCTAGTGATGGCCTCGTCTGCGATTGCGGGCGGTTTCGACGGCAAGCTGGTCTTCGCCGGGTCTTCTACTTTGGCTCCGGTGATTTCCGAGATCGCGAAGGCTTTTGGCGATAGCTATGGTACTTGGGACAAGGTGGATCAATCTCTGCCTGCCGAAAAGATTCAGATATTCGTGTCGGGAGGAGGTTCGGGAGCCGGTGCCAAGGCCATTCTCGACGGATCCGCGAACTTTGGGATGCTGGCACGTCCCGCGTCGGAAAAGGAGAAACAGTCCATTCCGGGTTATACTCAGTATCTCCTCGGCACCGATGCCCTTACCATATCGGTGAATCCCGAAAACCAGGTTTGCAAGTTGCGCAAGGGATTCACCTCGGAGGAACTGAGGAAGATCTTCAGCGGGGAGATCTCCAGATGGAAAGAATTCGACGATCGTCTCCCTGACGAGGAGATAGTCGTGGTGGTCAGGGATCTCGGCGGCGGTGCCCACGGGGTCTTTCAGAAGGTTATAATGGGGAAGTCTCAGGTGAGAAAGGATGCCATCCAGGCTCCGTCCATGGGCGCCCTTGTGACCAAGATAATAGAGAACCCGAGGGCCATAGGCTACGCCTCCTTCGGGATAGTGAATCAGAACGGCGGGAAACTTGTCCCTATGGCCGTGGATGACGTCGAGCCGACCGCCTCGAACATAACTTCCGGAGCCTATTCCATATCGAGGCCTCTACTCGTTATTTCCAAAGGGGATCTCTCTCCTGCTGAGAAGGGCTTTTCCATGGCTCTCACCGATTCCAAGGCCGTGGAGATCGTCGAGAAAATGGGTTTCGTTCCGGCTAGATAGGGAAAATCGTACGGTAATGGGGCCCTTAAGGGCCCCATTTTATTATCGGGAGGAGGTGGTCTCATGGTAGGACGCCGATTGGAGGATTTCTTTTTTCGATCTTTTGCGACTCTTATCGCGATGTTCTCCGCATCCCTGTTGATTTTTATAGTTCTTTTCATCGCCAAGGAAAGCCTCCCATGCTGGAATTCGACGTCTCCGATTGCGTTTATTTCCGGTTCCGACTGGTTTCCTGTAGGCGACGAACCTGTTTTGGGAATAGCGCCGATGATAGCCGGAACGGTGACGGTGTCGGTTCTGTCCGTATTCATCGCCCTGCCTTTCGCCGTTGGAACCGCGCTGTGGCTTTCCTGCTTCGCAGGTAGGTGGGCGAGACGTGTTATGATTCCGTCGGTAGATCTTTTAGCCGGGATCCCCTCGGTCGTGTTCGGTTTTTTCGGCCTTCTGGTGGTGGTCCCCACCTTAGAGTCCGTCTTCGGGCTTCCGTCTGGAGAGTCGGTGATGGCGGGTGCGATCATACTTGCCATGATGGTGTTGCCCTATATAACGTCGGCATGCGTCGAACATATGGACGAACTAAAAAAACGATACGATGCTGCTTCCAAGGCTCTCGGGGTTGACTCAAGATTTATGGCCTATCGTCTGGTGCTCTCTGGGGCCTTGCGGTCCGTTTGGATCGGGAGTCTTTTGGCTTTAGCCAGGGCGATGGGGGAGACCATGGCGGTAATGATGGTTATGGGTAACTCGCCTTTATGGCCCAGACTTCTGGGAAGGGCGGAGACCATTCCTGCTCTCATAGCCCTGGAAATGGGTGGAGCTTCGGCCGGAAGCCCTCATTCCGCGGCGCTTTACGGGGCCGGACTCGTTCTCATGATTATGATGCTAGCCATGATATTGATTTCTAAAGGATCCCTACGTGGGAGAAGGTGGAAACAATGAGGATTCCCGGAGGTGAGAGGTGGAAGTTGTTCTGTATCTCCTTCCTGTCGGGAGCGGTCTCGGTCGTGTCCTTAGGGACGGTACTGGGAATGATCGGATTCCTGGTTCTGAGAGGTGCGCCGTCTTTGTCGTTTGATTTCCTGACCGGAGAACCGGCAGGTTTCCCGCTGGGGGCCGATGGAGGAATCGCTCCTGCCATAGCCGGGACCCTGTGTCTAGGAGCCGTGGCGGCTTTAAGCGGTGGGTTCCTTGCCCTGGGTACGTCTCTATACCTTTCCGATCGAAAAAACAAAGGTATATTAGCTGCATCTATAAGATTTGCCGTTACTTTGATCGCTGGAACTCCTTCGATCGTCCTCGGTCTTTTCGGTTATTCTTTTCTGGTGGTGACGGCAGGTTTTGGCGTATGTCTTCTGTCGGCCGGGCTGGTCCTGGGAGTGATGATATTCCCATACATGGAGGTTCGTTTCGAGGCTTCTTTCAGACGGCACGGCGATGTGCTTCTGATCCCTTCCGCCGCTTTGGGCGTCAGCCGCACCTGGGGTATGATACACTTGGTTATTCCGGCCTGTGGAGGAGAACTTCTATCCGCCCTGGCACAGTCCGTAGGTTTTGCGATGGGTGCTGCGGCGCCTATAATGTTTACCGGCGCCGTGCTTCATACCGGCATGCCTTCAGGGTTGACCGATCCGGTGATGGCTCTTCCTCTCCATCTGTACATACTGGTAGGCCAGGGAATTTCCTACGAGAACGCCTACGGTACGGCGCTTGTCCTGACGGTCATGGTATTTTTCCTGAATCTCGTTGCCGCTTTCAGAAAGGGATGATCCCTCTGTCTTCGCTGGAACTCAAGAACGTGACCGTGGAATACGGGGACTCGGTGGTGTTGCGGGGGCTGTCTTTCTCTGCTCCGGCAGGCCTTATCACCGCTATAGTGGGGCCGTCGGGATGCGGCAAGACTACTACACTGAAATGTCTTAATCTTTTGGTCTTGGAAGAAGGCGCTCGTTTTTCAGGTCGGCTCCTCCTTGGAGGTCGTCCGGTACGACAGGGCGAGGCCGATAGATTGAGAGAGAGGGTCGGGATGGTTTTTCAGACCCCGACGCCCTTTCCTCTTTCCATAAGGGAAAACATGGCCTATCCGCTTCGTTATTATGGTATGAGAGATCGTGTGAAACGACAGGCCGTAATAGAGGAGAAACTGGATCTTGCCGGATTGTCGGACGAGATCGACGATATGGATCGTCCTGCCGACACTTTATCAGGAGGACAACAGCAGAGGCTGTGTATCGCGAGAGCTCTGACGGTGGAACCGGAAGCTTTACTTCTGGACGAACCATGCTCGGCTCTGGATGTCGGGAACACGGCGAGAATAGAACGTCTACTGATGGGATTGAGAGGCAGGTATACCATCGTCATAGTGACCCATAATCTGGCCCAGGCAAAACGCATAGCGGATAAGACCGTATTCATGCTGGACGGAAACGTGGTCGAGGAAGGACCTACCGAATCGTTGTTTTCCTCTCCTGAAAAGAGGGCGACGGAGGAATATCTGGCCGGAGCGTTCGGATAGTCGGCCTGATGGAATTTTTGACATGGAGGGTAACTGTATGTCGGGAACGATAAGAAGCGATATAAAGCCTGGAATGAGGGTCATGGTAGTACAGAAGCAGGACCAGAGAACCGGAAAGCTTACCGAAGGGGTCGTCCAGGACCTTCTGACGAAAAGCCCCAGCCATCCCCACGGAATTAAGGTTCGACTGGAAGGCGGAGTGGTCGGAAGGGTAAAGGAAATAGTGAAGGACTGAACGGCGGCATCTCTCTTTTTAGGGAGTGCCGTCTTTTTTTGTTGAGTTATAATGGTGGAGTAAAAGACTTTAACCCGGAGGGTCTATTCATGGGCGATAAAGATGTTGTGATGAGGATAACAGGTCTCGACCTGGACGAAGCCGTATCTAAAGGGCTCCTCTCGACGGAAAACAGAGAGGAGCTCGAAGCTTTTTTGGTCGAACGTTCGATAGATAGAGGAGAGGGTCTGGGCTTCGTTAACTTGGCTTACTACCTTGGAGCGATGGTGGTCCTATCTGCTTTGACCTGGTTTGTGGCCGATTCCTGGAATCGTGTAGGAGGGTGGGGGCTCAGCGCCATTGCCTTAGTGTACGGTTGTGGCTTCGCTGCGGCGGGAAGTCGCTTTTACGGTCGTAGCGACACGAGGACGCTGGGGGGACTTTTGATAACCATGTCGGTCTGTCTAACCCCTCTTTTCACCTACGGACTGCAGAAGGCTACCGGACTCTGGACAGGCTCTGCTCCGGGAGAGTATATCGATTTTTTCAACTGGGTGTGGTCCGGTTGGTGCGTGATGGAGATATCTACGGTCCTGGTCGGATTGATAGCCATGAAATACGTGAGCTTCCCCTTTCTGGTAGCTCCGGTCTCCTTCTCCCTGTGGTTTCTCTCTATGGATATAACCCCTCTCTTAGGGGTCGACCATAGGGTGGTCTCTTTGGTGTTCGGGGTTTTTATGATCGGCTTCGCTCTTTGGTGGGATCTGAGAGAGGACGTGGAGGGACGGGAATACGGTTTTTGGCTTCATCTCTTCGGTGCCGTAGCGTTCTGGGGCGGACTTTCCACCATGGACGGAAGGACAGAGCTGAGAAGGGCTCTATATTGTCTGATAAATATCGGGTTCGTCCTGTTCTCACTGTTGGTGGATCGTTCGATATACCTGGTACTGGGAGCGTTGGGTTTTTTCGGTTATCTAGGTCACCTTGCCTGGGTGGTCTTCAAAGACACCCTCTATTTCCCTTTTCTGTTGGTCCTGTTCGGTTTATCCGTTATGTGGCTTGGGCTGTGGTATCACAAAAACAGGAACTCTTTGACCCTCTGGATGGAATCCAGAATGCCCGGTTGGTTTTTGAGGATTCGAGAGATCCGCGGCGATTCGTCGTCGAGGTGATCCCATGAGGTTGCTGCATACGTCCGATTGGCATCTGGGAAAGTCCCTTTGCGGCATGAGGAGAACGGAGGAACAGGCGGAGTTTCTCGATTGGCTTGCCGGCCTCGTACTTAGAGAGTCGGTGGATCTGCTGCTGGTAGCGGGAGATGTCTTCGATACCGGGACTCCCGGAAGCGGCGTCCAGCGACTTTATTACCGTTTTCTGTGTTCGGTTGCCGAAAGTGGCTGTAGCGTCGTCGTGGTGGCCGGCAACCACGATTCTCCGTCGTTGTTGGATGCTCCTTCCGACATATTGGGATACATGAACGTCTTCGTCCTTGGCGTCGCAGATCCGGAGAGGGAGGTCGTCTCCATAGTCGACGGGGACGGCGAGGTAATCGCTCTGGTCGGTGCTGTTCCCTATCTCAGGGAGAGGGACATTCGGCGTTCATCCTGGTCCGACGATCCCATGGATCGCGATAGGGCTTTGGTTTTGGGGATAGAGGAGCATTACTCTAGGATTTTCGAGGCTATGGAGAAAAGAAGCGAGTCCTCGCCCGGTGTACCCAGAATAGCTATGGGGCATCTGTTCGCCGCCGGAGGCAAGGTGAAGGAAGACGACGGAAGCCGGGACCTCTACGTGGGAGGGTTGGGCCGAGTTGGAGCGGATCTCTTTCCCGATTGGTTGGACTACGTCGCTCTGGGACATATTCACGGAGCCCAGATCGTCGGAGGGCGAGAGAGATGTCGCTACAGCGGATCTCCTATGACCCTCGGCTTCGGAGAGTCCGGTACGGAGAAGTCGGTGTATCTGGTGGATCTGGAGGGTTCGGATTTCTCCTGTAGAGCCGTCCCTGTCCCGTCCAAGACGGAGGTCGTCTCCCTGAAGGGGAACAGACATACCCTTTCCGAAGGGCTTTCGGAATTGGTCCTTGCCGGACGACCCTGTCTGGTAGAGGCCGTCCTTTGCGACGATGTCCCATTCTCCAGCCTGATGGAGGATCTGCAATCGATAGTCGACGGTTCGTCGGTAGATCTGCTTCGGGTGAAGGACGGTACCGGTATAAACGGAAACTGGAGTTTCGATGTCTCCGGCGGGTTGGAGAGCATGACGGAGGAAGACGTTTTTTTGAGGAGGCTGGAGGGGGTTCCCCTGGAACAGGACGTCAGGGATAGTTACGTCGCCATGTTCCGTGAAATTCTTCAGGGTGTTATGGACCAGGATGAAGAGGAGGCGATGTCGTGAGACTCCTGAGACTTCGATTCGAAAACCTCAATTCTCTGGAAGGACGATGGTCCATAGACTTCAGGGATCGAAGATATCTTGACGATTGTCTCTTTGCCATAGTGGGCCCCACCGGTTCTGGCAAGTCCACCGTTCTCGACGCCCTGTGTCTGGCCCTCTACGGCAGGACTCCCAGATTGAGCAGGGTAACCGGTTCGGAGAACGAGATAATGAGCAGAAAAACCGGGGAGTGTTTTGCTCAGGTCGAGTTCGAGGCAGGAGGAGAGCCATATCTCTGTATCTGGAGCCAACACCGTTCCAGGAAATCTCCTTCCGGAAAGCTGCAACAGCCGACTCACCTACTGTCCCGTTCGGATGGGGAGGTCCTGGAGTCCGCCTTGAGCAAAACTTCCTCTGCCGTCTCCGATCTGACCGGCCTGGATTTCGATCGCTTTACCAGATCGGTTCTGCTTGCCCAGGGCGGTTTTGCCGCTTTTCTGGACGCCTCTCCCGGAGACAGGGCTCCTCTCCTCGAGAGGATCACCGGGACGGAGATCTTCAGTCGAATATCCATCGCCGTTCACGAAAGAAAGAGGAAGGAGGAGGAGGTCCTTAAGGATCTGGACGACCGTCTTTCTTCCGAGGGTGAAGACGGTCCATCCTGCGAAGAGGTGAAGAGAGATCTCGAAGGATTGGAAGTCGATATAGAGAGGATCTCCTCGGATCTGAAGGATATGGAGACTAGGATTGGCTCTCTTCGGGAAGGGGAAAGACTGGAGTCGGAGATAAAAAATATCAAGCTTTCAATCGCGGGCCTGGAGGAGGAGAGACTCTCCAGAAAGATCGACCTGGGCCGTTTGGAGAGATATAGGAGCGCTCAACCCCTAGCCGCTCCCTACGAAAGACTTTCCTCCATCAGGGAACGCCTCGCCGAGTTGGATTCTTCCCTCCTGGAAATAGATAGGTCCATAGAATCAGCTTTCTCCGAGATAAAGGCCCGGAAGGAAGAAAGCGAACGTCTGTCGTTCGAGATCGGAGAGATGGAGATCGAGAGAGAGCGATCGATCCCTATATGGCGGAAGGCCAGGGACATGGACAGTCATATCGGATCTCTGCGTTCCTCCCTGTCCGAGAGGGAAAGGGCAAGAGACGAGGAGAGGAAAGGCCTGTCTAAGATCGAGGGGCAGATTCTTGTCGTGGAAAGACAACTCGAGGCTCTGGAGAAGAGCAAAAATCTCTGGAGTCTCAGGATGGAGCGAATACAGGGCTGGGGTCCACTGGTTCCCCGGTTTCCTGATTTAGAGGAACGACTGAGGAGGTTTAGGGCACTGTCCACCGAGCTGGAGTCCCTGGAGGGGCGCCTCCCGGGATTATCGACGGAGGTGGTCGAAATGTCCTCCGACCTCGATCGGTCCAGGTCGGAGCTGGAAGGTCTGACCTACGAAGTCGAGTCGCTGGAGAAATCCAAGGTCCGTCAGGATTCCCGTCTGGGACGCCTTCTATCTGGACGTCCCATCTCGGAATGGAGGGCCATGGAAGCCTTTTTCCGTCGTGCAAACTCGCTTTTCGAAGGAGAGTCCAGGTCTGTCGAACTGGAAAAACAGATAGTTGCGTTGAGGGCCGGTCTCAGGAAAAAAGAGGCGGATCTTACGGTTCTTTCGGAGAAAGAGGGTCTTCTCGACTCCTTGGTAGAATCTTTGGATAGGAGAAGGGATGATAGGGCGAGGACAATTTCGATGGAGGAACAGAGGGGCTCTCTGGTCGACGGATGCCCCTGTCCCCTCTGCGGGGCACTCCATCACCCTTATTCGTCGGAGGTACCCGATTTCGACGATGGATTGGACGAGGAGTGGCGCTCCAGAAAATCCGAACTGTCCCGGCTGAGAGACGAGAAAATCAGGCTCGAGACT
Source organism: Dethiosulfovibrio faecalis (assembly GCF_021568795.1). Taxonomy (NCBI): domain Bacteria; kingdom Thermotogati; phylum Synergistota; class Synergistia; order Synergistales; family Dethiosulfovibrionaceae; genus Dethiosulfovibrio; species Dethiosulfovibrio faecalis. The sequence continues at coordinate 93,470 of NZ_JAKGUE010000004.1, read as the reverse complement.
ACGGTCGAGGCTTCGTCTGACCAGCTGAAAAGGCTGGAGTCGGAGAGATCCGAGCTTCTGAGGTCTATCGGAGACGAGAGATCTGCCCTGATGTCATCGGCGGAGTCCTTGTCCGTATCGATTCCTTCCGACGAAGGCAAATCTCTTCTTGAAAAAAGACGGCTGGAGAAGAGACTTGCGCTTTTGGACAGGATATCGGAGATCAGGGATAAAAAAAGAGGGAGGCTGGAGAAGCTCAGATCCTCCATCGGAGAAAAGGAGAGGGCGGTACATCGTATCGAACTATCCCTGTCCGAGCTGGAAAACCGTCTTCGCGTCGCCAGGGAGGAAAAAAGTCGACTTGCCGGAGATCTCTCCTCGGTAAAAATCTCCCTTGAGGCGGACCTGACTACGGTCGGTCTGGATATCGGGGACGATCTGGAGACAGAGATCTCCGAAGGAGTCCGGGAATTCGAGAAAGTGAGCAGTTCTCTTGATTCCTTGTTGGATAGTCAGACCGGGCTTCTTGCCGAGAAGAGGGGGCTGGAGTCGGAGCGCTCCTCCCTCTTCAGCCGATTGAAGGACCTCTCTGAGGGGATAAAGAATAGAGAGGAAGAGATAGCCAAGCAGCTTGTCGAGAGGGAGACGTTGTTTTCGGGGAACCCCGACGTGGCCGAGGAGGATTTCGACGCAAGTTTGAAGGAGCTTTCCTCGGAATCGGAGAGAGTTAACCGTCTCTTGGCGGTGTCGGAAAGACAGCTTGACTCTTACAAAGAGTCGAGGGGTAAGATATCGGATGATGCGGCGTCGATGAAATCGGAACTTGCCTCGGCCGAGGTCGCCTTTGGAGATCTCTGTAAAAAGGAAGGCCTTTCCGGTGAGCTCGATTTCGTCGCCTCCTTTCGCGATCAGGACGACATGGAAAAGCTTTCTCTCTGGATGGAGGATTGGAGAAACAGAAAAAACACCGCCGAGGCCAAGCTATCCGATCGTAAGAGCAGAAAGGGCTCCATAGGAGAACTCGACGGGGAAGATCTCCGATCCGTCGAGGCGAAGGCGGACGCTCTGAGATACGAAAGGGACCGTGAACTGGCTGAAAAAGGGCGGCTGAATGCCGAACTGAACAGGGTAAAAGAGATGGAAAAAATCAGATCTGAGCTGAAGTCCAGACTTAAGGAGCAGGTTTCGAAAGTCGAGCTTTGGCGAGGTCTTCACGGTCTGATAGGATCGGCCGACGGGAAGAGATTTCGGTCTTTCGCCCAGGGGATAGCCTTCAATACCCTGATATTCCTCGCCAACGGCGAGCTTCGAAGGATGACGGATCGGTATGTCTTGCTCCCCAAGGAGGACGAGCCTATGGAGCTTCTAGTCAAGGACTTCTACCAGGCCGGTGAGATACGGTCTACCAGAAACCTGTCCGGAGGAGAGCGTTTTTTGGTCAGTCTATCCCTAGCCCTGGGGCTCTCCGATATGTCCAGTCGTAAGGTTAAGGTTGACTCGTTGTTTCTGGACGAGGGGTTCGGCACATTGGACGAAGCCTCTTTGGACCAGGCGCTAGAGGCCTTGTCTGAGCTTCGGCGGGGCGGTAAGCTCATAGGCGTGATATCCCATGTCTCTGCGATAAGAGAGAGGATCGGGGCCCGGATAAGGGTGGAACCTTCGGGAGGAGGCAGAAGCCGTTTGAGCGGCCCCGGAGTTTTACGAGAAAGGTAAACAGAAGGAGGAAGGTTATGGCTGGAGAGTCGTTGCGATCGTCGGTTTCGTTGCCCACGGATCTGACGTATCTGGAACCCCTTGAGGGATTTGTCAGGGGACTGTGCAGGGTCGCGGGGTGCGACCAGAGGGACACGTCCATGGTGGCGTTGGCGGTCGAGGAGGCGGTCAGCAACGTCATCCAGCATGGATATGGCCAGGGCGAGACGGATGTCTTCGACGTTTCCTTCGATGTGGGCGCAGCTGGCATAGTCGTAGAGGTCCGCGATAAGGGAGTTCCCTTCGACCCCGAGTCGGTTTTATCGAAGAGGTCTTTTTCGGAGGGAATTGCTCAAGAGAGCGGGATAGGCATAAAGTTGATGAAGGGCGCCATGGACAGGGTGGAGTTCCTCAATCTAGGCAAGGGTGGAAAATTGGTCAGGATGACCAAGTACTTTCGTCACAGGAGAATAGACAGCTACTTTTCCGATGGGGACTTGGTCGAATCGCCCAGAGAGGAGTCTTTTTTCGGTCCATTCGAGGTCCGAGCCATGAAGCCGGAGGAGGCTTTGGAGATATCTCGCTGTGCCTATCGAGCCTATGGTTACAGCTACAGAGAGTTTGTATACTACCCGGAGAGAATAAGAGAGCTCAACGAAAGCGGAATGATGAAGTCCTTCGTCGCAATCGATTCCAGGAGTTCCCTCGTGGGACATCTGGCCCTTTCGTTTTCCGACCCCGATTCCGTCATAGCCGAGATGGCGGCGGCCTTCGTAAATCCCTCCTGTAGAGGACAGGGGATTCTCGGGATGATGAACGAGATGGTCATGGCGGAGGCGGAGAGGTCGGGCCTTCAGGGATTGTTCGTCCATGCCGTGACCAGTCACGTAGCTTCACAGAGGGGAGCAGCCAAGTCCGGTTTCATGTCTACCGGGATCCTTTTGGGAGCGTTGTTCTCAGACTTGAACTTCAAGGCCCTGGCTGGAGAGGTGAGGCAGAGGGAGAGCGCGGCGATTATGTATCGTCCTCTGTGCCATCGTACTGATTACGATATATGGGTTCCCGATAGATACGTGTCCATCGTGTCCGCCATAGTCGCTTCCTGTGGGGTGAACGGGAAGGTCCGATCGTCGCCAGTCTCCCTTCCTGAGAGATCCTACAGAAGAGGAGAGGGTAATAGGGCCTACAAGGTGGGCGAGTTCAACTTCGGGGAGATAAGAATAGTGGATTTCGGCCAGGATTCTTTGACGGAACTGCATCAAAGGTTGAGGGAGTTTCGCAGGGATCGGCTAGACGTCGTGTACCTTTATCTGGACGCGGAGATCCCCGAGGCCGTGCCCTTCGCCGAAGGATGCCGCCGAATGGGATTCGTGTTTTCCGGGTATCTCCCGGGAGAGCTGAGAGGACACGATGCCTTGATCCTTCAGTATCTAGACGAAACGTCTTTGGACCCGTCTAGGATAAATATCGCCGATAAGATGGGCCAGGAAATACTGGAGTTTATAGTTGCCGAGATGGACGAAAGGGAGGAGTCTCTATGAGAGAGTTCCCAGCGGTGGACGCTTACAGTTATATCGATAAAGCCTTTGGCCGTACCGAGGAATCGGATAGGCTTTTCCTCGAGGCAGTAAAGGAGAACTATCTGTTTCAGCTCAGTTGTCAGCCCTACGTGAGAGCCCTTATGGATAGATACGATTTTTCTCCGGAGGATCTGAAGGGGCCGGAGGATATATTGAAACTTCCCCCTATTTTCGTGGATACCATGAAATACCATCGTTTTATCTCGGTTCCGGAAAAGAACGTTATCATGACCCTGACCAGTTCTGGGACCAGCGGGCAGGTCACCCAGGCGTTGTTTGACCGGCCCGGTGTGGAGAGGATACAGCGTATATCCAGCAAGATATTTAACGACGTAGGGTTCTGTTCGTCCAGACCTGCGGGGTATCTCATGTTCAGCTATGCCAGAGAGGACGCCCAGTCCGTCGGTACCAGTTGGAGCGATGAGCAAGAGATGAAGTGCGCTCCCGTGTCGGATGAGATATGGTTGCTTCGTAAGGATGAAGACGGAAGATTCGACTTCGATCCCGAAGAGGCTGTCGATGCCCTTGTGGATATGTCCGAGAAGGGGCCTGTGCGTCTTCTCGGGTTCCCCTCTTTCATATTTCAGACCCTGGAGGAATTGGATAGACAGGGAAGGTCGATTCAGGTCGATGGAGACAGTTTCGTCATAGCCGGTGGAGGCTGGAAAAACCATGCGGGGGTGCCTATGACGCAGTCCGAGTTTGCCTCCGAACTGGAGAGGAGGATAGGACTTCCCAAAGAGAACGTCAGGGACCTCTACGGAATGGTCGAGCATGGCATACCCTATTGTTCCTGTCCGATGGGCCATCACCACGTTCCCGTGTTTTCCAGGGTGGCGGTCCGTCATCCTGTGACCATGGAATTTCTGCCTCACGGGGAGGAAGGGTTGCTTCAGCTGGTATCGCCTTGGAATGTCGCTCAGCCGAACTGTTCTATACTGTCTTCCGATTTGGTCCGGGTCGAGAAAGACTGTCCTTGCGGTATTCCTGGCGAGTATATCGCTTCGATAAGAAGAGGCGGTAAGAAAAAACACAAGGGCTGTGCCATCGCAGCCCAGGAGATACTGGATAAAGTACGTGCCGATAGGGAGGGACGATGAACTTGGATAGCATGAGACATTTTATTTTCGGAGAGTGGCGGGAACTCCCGCTCGATCTACCTCTCGACGAGGCCCGTAGCGTCTTCGACCGCGGTGCTATGGCGGAACGGCTGAAAAAATTCTCCTCCATATCGGTGGACGAGGTTATCTCTCTGTTGGATAGAGTGGGAACCAGGCTTACCTCCCCTGGGCCTTACAGGGATCGGATAATGGATACTATGCCGGACGTCACGGGGTTTTCACCTTCCATGGTCGAGATCGGGATAGATGTCCTGAAAGGACTGCTTTCCAGGGGAGCCCTGGAGGAGCGCCTGGCTTGCCTAGGGGATCGCAGGGTCCTGGATTGCTGGACCGAGAGCGGAGGCAGTCCCATAAGGGCTGTCCCTCTCGGGTGTATATGCCATATAGCGGCGGGCAACATCTTCCTTGGATCGATCGACTCTCTCGTGATGGGGATGATAACCAAGAACCTGAACGTCCTCAAGATCTCGAGGCAGGATCCGATATTTCCTTTTATATTCCTAGAAGCCCTTCTTGAGGAGGACCATGGGGGAAAAATATCGTCCTCCATAGCCGTCACATCCTGGAGTCATTCCAACGAGGGGATCATGGACCTCGTAGGCAGGAGGTTCGACGGGATACTGCTCTTTGGAGGAGAGGAAGCCGTCCGTTCCTACAGATCCGTGGCGTCTCCGGGAACTGAGGTGCTGGCGTTCGGTCCCAAAATCAGCTGGGGACTGATACGGGAGGGTCTTTCCGAAGAGGAACTGGATGAGGCGATCAAAGGGTTTGCCATGGACGTCTCTTTATGGGAGCAGAGGGCCTGCACCAGCTGCCAGAATCTCTTCGTAGAGGGACGCGATTTGGTCGACAGAGTCGCCGAAAAACTTCACGATGAGTTATCCTCTCTGGAAGAGTCGATTCCGCAGGATAGGCTTTCTATAGACGATGCCGTGGATATACTCAGAGAGAGAGAGCAAGCTTTTTGGGATCAGGTTCACGGTAACAAGAAGCTTTTTCAGGGATTGGGACATACCGTTGTGTTAGGTCAGGGCGCTAGGCTTTTGCCGTCTCCTTTAAATCGGACCGTTTTCGTCTCTGCCATAAGGGATATCGATGAGCTGGCGAAGGGAGATATCCTCGACATGGGGTATTACATGTCAACCGTCGGTTTGGCCGTTCCTGACGTTATCTTGGACGAGACCATAGAGGCACTTCAAAGGCTTGGGGTTCGGCGCTTCTGTCTTCCTGGGACTATGGGGTTGGGGGCCGACGGAAAAGCATCTCACGATGGCATTCATATAGCACTCAGTTTGGTGCGGCTTATAAACAGGGAGGATATCTCGAGAGATGGATTGGGGCTCAACTGGGTCTCTAAAGACAGACGAACAGAGTTGCTCCTGGGAAGGCTGAATCGGGTGCTCTCTGAGGCAGTGAAGGCTCCTTTCTACAGGGAAAAATACAGGGATCTGTCTCTTCCTCTGAAAAACCTTTCTGCCTTTGCCGAGCTTCCCTGCATGGAGAAGAGCGACCTGGAGGAAAATTGTTATCCCTCCAAAGAGATGTTGACCGATCCAGATTTGGGTGGGTACGTCTTCTCCTCCGGTGGGACCTCCGGTCATCCCAGACTGCTCCGCTGGACTTCGTCGGAGTTCCGAAAATCAGCGGAGGTGCTGGGAAGGGGGTTTAGGACTCTCGGAATAGGTCGGGACGATGTGGTGGCGAACCTGATGGTGGCCGGTTCCCTCTACACAGGATTTTTAGCGGTCAACGGAGGACTGGAGGAAACGGGATGTACGGTGTTGTCTATGACGGCCAACCAATCTCCGAAGGATACGGTCGATCTTCTGTTCGAGCTGTCTCCTTCGGTCGTGATGGCCATGACGAGCACTCTGGTGGAACTTGCCGAGGAGGCTTTGAAAAGGGGAGGGCTCCATCTGGATAGAGTCTTCTACACGGGAGAGACCATGGGGAAGTCGTCCATGGCCTTGCTGGAAAAGGCCTTTTCTCCCAACCGTGTAGGTTCTCTATCCTACGGGGCGGTGGAGATAGGTCCCTTGGCGTTTCAATGTCCTCATTGCAGACATGACGAATTTCACGTGGACGAGTCGTGGGCTTACGTCGAGATAGATGACGATGGCGAGCTCTACGCGACCACCCTGGAGAGGTCTCTTCAGCCGATAATAAGATATCGATTGGGTGACAGGGCGGAGTGGATAGGCGAGGCCTGCGATTGTGGCAGAAAGGCCCCCCGTTTCAGGCTTATGGGCAGATCTGACGACTCGGTCCGTCTTCTCTACAACGATCTTTATCTTAAGGATCTGGACGGCACTGTATCGCTTTTCTCCGGGCTTTCTCCGATCTATCAGGTCGTGGTGGAGGACGGTTCGAAGGGACCGGACGTCACCATAGCGGTGGAAGGAGACGACTGTTCGATCGAAGAGGAGTTCCTCCGGATTCTTAAAGAAAAATCGTCTCAGTTCGACCATCTCCCCGATTTCGGATGTCCGGTCAAGCTGTCGGTGGTTCCGAGAGGTACGATAGAGAGGCTTGGAAGGACGGGAAAGGTCCGCCGCATAGTGGATCGGAGGAGCCGTTGAGGTGAAATTTAAGGCATTGAAAGGACATCCTCTGGTCAGGTTCGGTGATTTTAGGCGGTTCTTTCTGGCCCGTTTCGTGTCCTCCATAGGGGATAAATTTTTCGCTATAGCCCTGTCTTGGTGGGCCGTCAACGACGCGGGCCCTAATGGGCCGATGCACCTCGGTTTTCTCATGGGTATAACCTTACTGCCTGCTGTGGTGTTGGGGCCGATATCCGGGACCCTGGCGGATCGATACAGCCGTAAGACCTGTATGATCGTGGCAGATTGTGCAAGATTGGCTGTTATGTCGGTCATGACGGGGTTGTTGATAATCGGAGAGATCCCTTTGCCCTTGATGTACCTCTTGGTGTTGGTCCTTTCATCCTTTATGCCTCTCTTCGAGGCCTCCGCCAACGGATGTCTCGAGGCCCTGACCGACGAAGAGAGCCTGTCTGCTGCCGCGGCGGTAAACTCGTCCGTCGTCGAGCTGTCGAACGTCTTAGGCGCGGCCTTGGGCGGTGTGGCTCTGGCCGCTTTGGGCACCGCCGGAGCGTTCGGTGTCGACGGGGTTACGTTTCTTCTCTCTTTATTCTTCATCGTGACGATAGGGAATCCACTTCGTCCCGAAAGGTCGCCGGTCTCCTCGATAGAGGGCGGCATGAAAGAGCTTTTACTGTGGCTGCGAAGCAACGGCGACGTTTTGGGGTATCTCTGTCTTTTCGGAGGGCTCAACTTTTTTGCCGCTCCGTTGATGGTGTCGGTCCCTATGATGGTCAAATACGGTTTCGATGGCCCTGTTTCCTGGGTGGCTTTTCTCGAGGGGAGCCTTGCCCTCGGATCGGTAGTGGTGGCGATGTCAGTGAGCTTCCTTTCTTCCGGGTCGGTATCTCGAAGGGTTTTCTGGGGTATCCTCACGACCGGTCTCGCGATGGCTGCCTTCGCCTCGTCTTCCGGGCTTGCCGGAGGAGTTCAGTCGGTGTTCGTTGCCGGGGGAGGTCTGGCTTTGGTAAACGCCGCTGCTATGGGATATTTTCAGAGAAGGGTTCCCGACTCTATGAGGGGGCGTTTTTTTGCCGTTCTAACCGCCGTTGCCTATTCGGTTATGCCCGCCGCCCTTGTGGTGAACGGCGTGGTATGCCAGATATGGCCTGTGAGGGCGGTTCTCGCGGCTGATGGAGCGATAGTTGCTTTGATGGGAGCTCTTGTATGGCGGATTCCGGGGGCGATATCCGGTAGAAACTGATCGGTCTTCTCCCTCTGTGATAGTATAGAGAAAGCATTCGGAGGGAGATGATCCTATGACTTTACTGCGGGTGGATAAGCTCAAGGAAGGTATGGTCGTAAAGGGAGATGTAATGGCTCCTTCCGGAAGGTTGGTAATGCCGGTCGGCACGAAGCTGGAGAATAAACACGTTCGGTTGCTTAAAAGCTGGGGAGTGGTGGAGGTCGAGATAGAGGGAGGCCCTCAACCGGAGAGTTTGCCCAAATTGCCTCCTATGTCCAGAGAGGCCATGACCAAAGGTGCGAGCTATCTGGATCATCTATATTCCCTCTGTGGTAGAGGATCGCCGGTGTTAAAGGAGATGTTCCGTATCTCCACTGTGAGGATAATGGCTCTGATAGCCGAAAAAGGCATGTCGGCGCTCCCCGATATATCCTATATGGACGATCTGGACGATGTATCCTATTCCGAGTCGATCGATTTGTCGATATCCCTGTTGGTAGGGAAGCAGACCAAGCTTTTTTCCTTTTCCGAGACGTACCGTCAAATCGTCGAGGTCCTTCGCTCTCCCAGGAGTTCATCCGCCCATATCGCTCAGGTCGTGGAGAAGGATACCAGCCTGTCCGCTAAGCTCCTCAGAATAGTTAACAGTGCCTACTACGGTTTCCCCTCAAAGATAGGTTCGATCCAAAGGGCGGTCACCGTGCTTGGAGGCAGGGAGCTTACCACCTTGGCGGTCGGAGTGACGGCAATACGTTATTTCTCCGGTTTATCCCAAAACGTTATAGATATGGATCGTTTTTGGCGTAATTCCGTGGCCTGCGGTGTCTTCGCCAGGCTTCTGGCAGGAGAGAAGCATCTTCTATCGGATAGCCATTTTTTTCTGTCAGGGCTACTCCGCGACATCGGCCTGCTTCTACTGCTGGGAGAGTGTCCGGACTTCATGGGGAAGCTCTTGGATAGAGTCAGCTACAAGAAAGTTTCTTTGCCGGTGTGCGAGAGAGAGGCGTTCGGGTTTTCTCATTCCTTTTTGGGAGCTGCCCTGCTTTCGGAATGGCAGGTTCCGCCCTATCTCATAAGCACCATAAAGTACAAGGATAACCCCTTGGCCTCCGAGGATGTGTTGGAATCCTCCATTTTACACGTGGCCGATGTGCTGTCCTTTGCGATGGGTTACGGTTGGAGTCCTATAATTCCGGTTCCATCGCTGGATCAGGAGGCCTGGGACTACCTCGAGCTGTCTCACAACGTATTGGATACCCTGACTGCCAGGGCCAACAGACAGATAAGCGAGATCGTAGGAAGCTTCATAGGCTGAATCGGAGAGATTGCATGATCGATCTTAGAAAAAGACTCGACTATCTGGAAAGGGAGAGGGACAGGGTCATAGCTTCTCTGGACTCTGTCTTGAGTTTCAACAGTCGATCCTCCATGATAGGGGAATCGACGACGCAAATCGGTCTTTTGACCGACGCTTCCGCGAAGCTTCGGCGACTATGTCGTTTTATATGTGTGTCTTTCTACCTCGTGGATAGAGAGGACCAGGCTTTCTATCAGGCTTTCTGCGATGACCCCGAGTGGGGCGACTTCGTCGAGGCCGAGAGAGATGAATTGGTCGACGATGGAACCTTCGCCTGGGTCCTGGGCAGAACCCAACCTACCGTACTGAGTTCAAACGACGGCCGTTATAGCCTGATGCTTTGTTCTCTGTCGACTGCATCTAGAATAATGGGAATGTTTGTCGCCGTCGTCGAAAGGGAGAAGGGCTATATGGACGATATCTCCCTTTCTTTTCTGGCGTTGGTATTGAACATAACGTCCATTTCCCTTCAAAATCTCGAACTTTACAGCCTTGTCCATGAGCTGAACGAGGACTTGGAGAAAAAGGTATCCAGCCTGACCGAATCGGAAAAGAGGTTGACAGATTATCAGCGGAATCTTGAGGACCTGGTCAAGCGTAGGACCGCCGACCTGGAAAGCACTCACGACGAACTTCTCCTCGCCAAAGAGAGGGCCGAAGCGGCCAACGCCGCTAAAAGCGCTTTCCTGGCCAACATGAGTCACGAGATCCGCACCCCTATAAACGTGGTCCTCGGTATGACGAATTTGGCCTTGGAGTCCACCGATATTCCGGATGGCCCTAGAGAATATCTTGAAGACGCCAGGTTGGCCGGTAGAGAGTTGCTGAAGCTTATAGACGGGATACTGGATCTGTCGAGGGTCGAGGCCGGGGAGATGACTCTTTCTCTTGAGTCCTGCGATCTTTACGCATTGTGCCGTACCGTTATCGATATGACAAGGGTAGGGAACAGTTCCGACGAGCTTGCGATAGAGCTTGTTTTCGACGATTATGCACCTAGACGGGTAAAATGCGATAGGTTACGTCTGAGACAGGTGCTTTCGATCCTGACGGAGAATGCCGTTAAATTTACAGAGAGAGGTTCCGTGACGTTGATAGTCTCCATGGTTCGTCGTTCCGAGGGAGAGGCTACGATTCGTTTCGCCGTGAAGGACACAGGCATAGGTATATCGGAGGATAAGAGGGACCATATATTCGGGACCTTCTATCAGGTAGATGACTCTCGATCCAAGAGGCATAAGGGGGCTGGTCTCGGTCTGTCCATCGCCAAGCAAATAGTGGAGATCATGGGAGGTCGTCTGTGGTTGAAGAGCGAGGAGGGAAAGGGGAGCACCTTTTTCGTGGACGTGCCTCTTCCCGTCTTGACCGATGAGCCCCATCCTCCGGATGTGGAGGATGGTTCGGTTGTTACCGCCGATAATATGGAGACCCCTCGCGATTTGACAGTCCTGTTGGTAGAGGACAACATGTTGAACCGCAAACTGGCGGAAGCCATGATGGCAGAGTTCGACTGGACTATCGACGTCGCAGAGGACGGCTTCAAGGCGGTGAAGGCGGTATCGGACAAAAAATACGACCTCGTGCTGATGGACGTTCAAATGCCCGGCATGGATGGGCTGGAGGCGACCAGGACTATAAGATCCATGGAGAAAAGAGGACTTATATCCTATCGTCCGATAATAATAGCCATGACGGCCAATGCGATGAAGGGTGACAGGGAGATATGTATCGATTCGGGAATGGACGACTATCTCTCTAAACCCCTCAATCGGGATTTGATGATGAAGACTATTACGTCGGCTTTGATGTCCGGGGGATGACGATGGATCGATCTATAGTAGAGCTGAAGAAATGTGCCATATGCGACAGGGCTTTTTGGGGTGGCCCCGAGGACATGGCCTGTGGATCCTGTCGAGAGGAATACGATAAGCTCCGGGAAGCGGTGAGAGAGTATCTTTGGCATCAGCCCATGCAGAAGGCTACCTTGGAGAGAATTGAGACCGATCTGGGAATCCCTCCCAGGGTGGCTAGGATGTTGTTGAAAGATCCTAGATTCAACGGTCTTGACGATGGAGAAACAGCCAAAGATGGCCTCGAAGAAGAGGAAAAGAGGAATTTTAAACATGGTCGGTAGAATAAAAAAAATATTGTATTATGCCAAGCTTTTTATGTTCGGGACTTTCTTGGACAAACGTAGTGCCGTTGTTAGAAAAGAGGCCTTCGACGAGAACGACGATCTCATGTTGCTTCTCTTCGGCGATTATCTCGGTATACCGAACCCAATCTCCTATTATATGCTCGAGCTGTTGCCCTACGTTGCGTCCGATATGGATGCCTGGGAGAGGCGTATTCAGAACAGAAAGATGATTTTGGCCGAGAAAGCGGCTCAATTCGATTTCGATTGATCTTAGGACGGAGGTCTAAACATGTATCGTAGATATACCTTCTTCGGAGGAAAGGGCGGAACCGGAAAGACGACCTGTGCCGCCTCCTACGCTCTCTCCTTGGCACGTCGGGGTGTAAGGACCTTGGTGGTGTCGACCGATCCTGCTCATTCTCTGGCGGACGCAATAGGATCTCCGATCGGTAGCGAGGTCGTGGAGGTGGAAAAAAATCTCTGGGCCCTGGAGATAGATGCGGAGCTTGAGGCGAAGAAATACATGGAGTCAATCCAGCAACAGATGCTTCACATAGTCAGTGCGGCGATAGTCGAGGAGATAAAACGTCAGCTCCGTATCGCATACCTCTCTCCCGGTGCGGAAGAGGCAGCTATATTCGACAGGTTTATCGATTTGATGGAGGAGGCGGGGGATAAATACGACGTAATAGTCTTCGATACCGCTCCCACCGGACATACCCTCAGGCTTTTGACCCTTCCCGAGGTGCTGGAGGTTTGGATCGACCATCTGATAAAAAAGAGAACCAAGGCCATGGATCTGATGAGACTGGCGGCCAGATACGAGAAGGAGCTTCAGGAAAAGCTCAAGGACGATCCTATATTTAACATTCTTTCCCGTCGCCGAGATAGATTCCAGAGAGCCAAAGACCTGCTCACAGATCACGGTAACTCAGTCTTCCATTTCGTTTTGAACGCGGAAAAGATGCCCATTCTCGAGACGGAAAGGGCTATAAAATTGCTAAAGGAGTTCGATATAAAGGTAGGCTCTGTGGTGGTCAATAGGATCATCCCCCCTGAAGCCGGGGCTTTCTTCGAGAAGCGCAGAGAGGCTCAGGATGGGTATCTCAAGACCATAGAGGAAAGGTTCGGAGTGTATGGTGTCGTTCGTATACCTATGTTGGAGTCCGACATTCAGGGAGTGACGCAGCTGGAGTCCCTCTCCGAGTCGATAAAGGAAGTCGAGGGGCTATGATAAAGAGGACCGGTTTTTAAACCGGTCCTCTTTCTTTATCTAGAAGTAGCTTTAACGTTCTTCTCTGTAAAATGGGGTGCCTAGGGCGGCTGGAGCCCCGAACAGTATCCCCTTCCCTTTTTTTACGGATATGATCAGCAATACCGTTATAGTCAGTATGTAGGGCAACATAAGGAGGAGAGGAGCCGGGATGTTCGTTCCCGCCGCCTGTATCCTGAGCTGACATGCCTCGACTCCTCCGAAAAGATAGGACCCGAATGCCGCTCTGGCTGGGTGCCATATCGCGAAGATCACCAGAGCAACCGCTATCCAGCCTCTGCCTGCGGACATCCCCTCTGTCCACATGTGGCTGTAGGATATGGACATATAGGCTCCTCCTACGGCAACGACTCCACCTCCTATCAGCGTAGCCGCGTAACGTATGGCCGCTACGTTCAAACCGACCGAATCGGCGGCCCTGGGGTTGTCCCCTACCGCTCGCAGGTTTAATCCTGTCTTCGTCCTCCATAGAAACCAACACATGAAGGCGACCAAGGCATAGGATATATAGACCAGTGGATCGTGGTCGAAAAAGACCGGTCCTACGAGGGGGAGCTCTCCCAGAAAGGGTATAGTCGTCTTTGTCAGTCCCTTGATAGTCTCTCCGACGTAGCCTATTCCGAGTATGGCGGTTATCCCCGTTCCCAGCATGGTCAAGGCCAGGCCGCTGACCACCTGATTCCCCCCGAGGGTTATGCAGACGACGGCGTGAAACAGGCTGAAGAAGGCCCCTATGCCGAAGGCTGCCGCAACCCCGAGCCACGGGTTTCCCGTGGACGATGTGACGGCGAAACCGGATAAAGCTCCTAAAAGCATCAATCCCTCCAGACCGAGGTTCATCACTCCGCCCTTTTCGGTTATTATCTCGCCCAACGTGGCGTAGAGGATCGGGGTTCCGCTTCTGACCGCTGCGGCCAATATGGGTACGATGATCTCCACGTTAGATCTCCTCCTTCACCAGGACGATTCGGTATCTTCGGAAGAACTCTCCGGCCAGTATGAAAAACAGGATGCATCCCTGAACCACCAGTGTACTGGCGATAGGCAGCCCCATCACGATCTGTAGGGACTCGCCTCCGACCAGCAGACCTCCCATGAGGAAGGATACGATAGCTATGGCCAGAGGGTTCAGCCTGGATAACCAGGCCACTATGATGGCAGTGTAGCCGAATCCTCCGGAAAAGCCGTGCTGCAACCTGCCCTGAAGTCCGGCGACCTCGCTCATCCCGGCCAGTCCGGCTATGGCTCCCGATATGAACATCACCACAACGACGTTTTTGACGTAGTCTATTCCGGCGAAGGTAGCCGCCTTGGGGTTTTCTCCTATGACCCTTATCTCGTACCCCCAGCGGGTCATCTTGAAGACCCACCATGCCAATAGAATCAAGGCCAGGGCTATAAAGATGCCCGAGTGGACCCTGCCCCATCCTATAGGTACCAACTTGGCCGTCTCCGGGAAGGGCGCCGTCATGGGGAAGCCCAGACTGGATGGATCCCTCCAGGGACCGTAGACGAAGTAGTCCATCAGGTGTATGGCGATATAGTTCATCATGAGGGTAGTTATTATCTCGTTGACGTTCCATCGTGCCTTTAAATAGCCGGCGAAAGCGGCCCATATGCCTCCTGCGATAATCGCCGATATGCCCATTATGGTCATCATGGTCCAATGGCCCTCAACGGGGAAGTACCTTACCGCGGCGGTCGCCGCTATGGCTCCCATGAATATCTGGCCTTCCGCCCCGATGTTCCATATCAACATCTTGAACGACAGCATAAGGGCTATCGCCGTCATGGCCAGAGGTATGGCTTTGACCATGCACTCGCTCAGGCCGTAACTGTCGCCAAAGGCGGAATAGTACATTTCCCTGTAGGCCTCGACGGGAGAGACCCCCATCATGACGAGAAAAACCCCGCTTGCCAGAAAGGCCATCAGAAGTCCTCCTACGGGAATAGCGAGGTCCAACCAGAGAGGCTGTCCTATCCTTTTCTGTCTTTTTATCCTCATGCCCTGGTCCTCCCCAGCTCATCCATCCTGGTTCCGGCCATCATCATTCCTATTTTCTCCACCCCGAACGACGATGGCTCGTCGACGATCCCCATTATCGAACCTCTGTACATTACCGCCAGGCGATCGCTCAGAGCCAGCAGCTCGTCCAGGTCCTCGGATATAAGAAGAACGGAGGCTCCTTTCTCTCTCTCGTCCAGAAGCTGCTCCCTGACGAACCTGGTCGCCGCCACGTCCAGTCCCCATGTAGGGTTCATCGCTATCAGGATCTTAGGAACGTCGCTGAGCTCTCTACCGAGCATCAGCTTTTGAATGTTACCTCCCGATAGATTTCTGACGGGGGTTGCCACCGAGGGTGTATCCACGTTGAAGTTCTTTATGATGTTCAAAGCGTGTTTGAGAACTATCTTCCAGTCTATGATAACGCCGTGAGCTACGGGGCTTCTCCAATATCTCTTGAGGGTGGAGTTTTCCCCTACGTCCATGTTGGAGACCATGCCGGTTCCCCGTCTATCCGCAGGTATGTAGCGAACCCCCGCGTCTATCAGTTCTCTGGCCCCTTTTCCGGTTATATCTTTTCCGCCGAGGAAGAGATTTCCCGAGACCAGCCTTCTGAGACCGGCCATGACCTCGCACAGTTCGGTCTGTCCGTTTCCGGCGACTCCCGCTATCCCCAGGATCTCCCTTTCTTTGAGGTCTAACGATACCTGGTCCAGGGCCTTGAGACCTCGGTCGCTGAGAGCTGTGGTCTCGAACAGACTGTATGTGACCTTTCCCGGAGGAAGGGGTTTCTTATCCATCTCCAGCGACACCCTTCGACCGATCATCATCTCGGCTATCCGTTCCTTGCAGGATTTGCAGGTGTCCACCGTGCCTATGAGTTTTCCCTTTCTGAGGACGGTTATCCTGTCGGAGATCTCCATCACCTCGTCCAGTTTATGGGATATGAAGATCACGCCTCTTCCCTCAGAGGTCATTTTCTTTACGGTGGAGAATAGATTTCTGGCTTCCTGAGGGGTGAGGACCGCCGTCGGTTCGTCGAGAATCAGGACCTTGGCGTTTCTGTATAAGGTCTTGAGTATCTCTACCCTCTGCTGTTCTCCTATGGAAAGCTGCCATATCAGGGCCTCGGGATCGACGTCCAGGCCATATTGGCGGGATATTGACTCTATATCGGATATGATCTTTTTTTTGGGAAGTATCTGAGGAAGGTCGGCGGAACCCAGGATCATGTTTTCCCATACCGTCTGAGAGGGGACCAGCATGAAGTGCTGGTGTACCATACCTATACCTCTGGCTATCGCGTCGTGAGGGGATCCGAAGGAACACTCTTCTCCGTCGATCTCGATAGATCCTCCGTCGGGACGATATATGCCGGAAAGTACGTTCATCAGGGTGGATTTCCCGGCTCCGTTTTCCCCTAAAAGCGCCATTACCTCCCCCGGTCTGACCGAGAGGTCCACTTCGTCGTTAGCTCTGATGCCTTGAAAGGATTTTACGATTCCTCTCATATTGACCAACGGGCTTGGTTCCGACGTCGTCATAAAAAGAGTCCCCCCTTGCACGGTATCATGGATATGAGGAAATAAAGCGAGGGTGCTCTTTTATGAAGCACCCTCTTGCTATGATACACTGAAAACCTATCTCGGTGAATTAATTCTGAATGGATCTATTTGGGAATGGTGCCCTCGACACCCTGCACGAACCAACTCATCCCGAGCATCTCTCCGTCGGTCATCTTTGCGTCCTCGGCGACCTTAAGCTCGCCGTTTTGGTCCCATATGGGGCCCCAGAAGACGTCCCATTCTCCGGATATTATGGCCTTCTTCCTGGACTCTACCGTTTCCTGAAGGGACTTCGGCACTGTCTCGTTGAACGGGGCTAGTTCGACCAATCCTTCTTTCAGTCCCCACCATACCTGATCGGGAGCCCATACCCCGTGGGCTATCTGTTTGACCGTGTAGTCGTAGTATGTTCCCCAGTTCCATACAGGAGAGGTCAGGTGCATCTTCGGTGCGAACTTGGACATGTCGTTGTTATATCCTATTACGTAGACTCCGGCCTCTTCGCAGGCTTGAGGTGCCGCTCCGCTGTCGGCGTGCATTCCTATGACGTCGGCGCCGGAGTCGATTAGAGCCTTGGCTGCCTCTTTCTCCTTGCCCGGGTCGAACCAGGAGAACAGCCATATTATCTTTACCTTGACCTTGGGATTGACGCTTCTGGCTCCAAGGGTAAAGGCGTTTATGCCTCTTATGACCTCCGGGATCGGCTGAGCCGCCACGTAACCGAGTACGTTGCTCTTCGTCATGGCTCCTGCCACTATTCCGGAAAGGTAGCGGGCCTGATACATACGGCCGAAGTAGGTTCCCAAGTTATCCGCCGTTTTATATCCCGAGCAGTGCATGAAATAGGTGTCGGGATGCCTCTTGGCCACGTCGACCATGAAGTCCATGTAGCCGAAGGAGGTTCCGAAGACCACGTTGCATCCTTTTCTAACCAGGGTCTCGATGACCCTGGCGGAATCAGGTCCTTCCGGGACGTTCTCCACTATAACGCTCTTCGGCAGGTCGGGGTTATGCTCGTGCATATAGGTTCTTCCCTGATCGTGCATGAAGGTGTAGCCCCCGTCTCCCACCGGCCCTATGTATATGAAGCCGGACTTTATGTCCTGAATCGGGATGGCCTTCATGGCGGCGGTAGCGGTGCCGATCATGAGGACCGCCAGGGATAGGGCGATGATGCCTGTCAGTAACCGTTTTTTCACAGTCAATACCTCCTCTACGTATTAACGAGACGAAGCCCGTCTTTGCCAGAGTATATCACGTAAGGACGATGTATATCCATGAATACAGTTGCCCTGGTTTTACATTTTTCTCTGTTTGGGTAAAATAATGGGCAAGCAAAACGCTTCCTTTACGGGGGAGACTTTTTATCTTTGGAGGAAATGCCAGATGGGTTCGGAGGAAAGATACCACAAGACTTTCTCTGTATCGTGGGAACAGATTCAGAGAGACTGCAAGGCCCTGGCCTGGAGGCTTTTGGACCGCAAGTGGGAGAGGATAATAGGGATAGCGAGAGGAGGACTCATCCCCGCCGCCATAATAGCCAGAGAGCTCGATATAAGGTTGGTCGATACCGTCTGTGTCTCCAGCTATACCATGAAGCGTCAGGGTGAGCTGGAGATATTGAAACAGATCGATACGTCCAGCAAAGGCGAGGGGTGGCTCATAGTGGACGATCTCGTCGATACCGGCAAGACCGCGAAGGTAGTGAGGGAGATGTTTCCGGAGGCTCGGTTCGCAGCGGTTTATGCCAAACCAGAGGGAAGGCCTTATGTCGATACGTACATAACCGAGGTCAGTCAGGATACCTGGATACTGTTTCCATGGGATGCCGAGGCCCAGTATTCGGATCCCATAAGCATGAGGCAAAAATAACGGAAAAACGGGACGTAGGCTCGACCGAACTACGTCCCGTTTTTTTACTCCACCAGTGTGGGAGGAAGTCTGTCTCCCTCCTCCGGCACCATGCAGATGAAATGGAAGTCGCAATGTTCCTTGGCCTGGAATCGATGGTGCACCTTCGGAGGTATGTAGAACCAGCCGCCCTCCTTTAGTTCGAACATCTGGTCGTCTACGACCGCCGTAGCCTCTCCTTTCAGGATCAGCCCCCAATGAGGCCATTCGTGGCAGTGAAGCGGGTTTCCCGTTCCAGCTTTTATGGTGAAATAGCGCACCACGTGCCCTGGCCAGTCGTGGACTTCCGGGCTGAATACGATTCTTTTTTCCATGGTGGGACCGCTGGCGTCGTCCAGCTTTATGTCTCTCAACGATCCGGTATATTCTTTCATGCTCCAAATCCCCCTTCGAGTAAGGTCTCTCGAAAATCAGTATAACAGAAAGGTTCCTGCCTCAGATTGCGGAAGGACAGCCGGAGGAATTTTTTCCGGAGTCGTTGGAGATGATCTCGGCCATTATCGCCACGGCTATTTCCTGAGGGGATCCGGCTCCGATTTCCAGTCCTATGGGGGTATGGATTCTCTCCAGATGTTCTTTCGATACTCCCTCTTTTCCCAGCGTTTCCCACAGAGTGGCGGCCTTCTTTTTGGAGGAAAGCATGCCGATGTAGGATGGATCTCTGCCATCCAGGAGTTTTACGACGTTCCCGTCTTTTCCGTGGGCCCAGGTGCATATAACGACGGAGACTCCCGGTTCCATCGGGAGGGTTTCGATGGCCTCTTCGAGAGGCAGATCCACAAATCTGGAACAGCCTGAGGGAGCCGTTATCCCGTCCCTGTCGTCCCAGAAAATCACTGAGTAACCGCAGAGAGAGGCTATGGTTCCCACCGCCTGTCCCACGTGTCCTGCTCCGAATATTACCAGGTCTCTTCTCCTGCCTATCGTCTCCATGAAGATGGCGGTGCTGCCTCCGCATATAAGTCCCTCCGTATCGGAAGGCTCCGCCTCCAGACGGTATTCCATCATCTCGTTAGGACGGCCGTCTGAGAGCAGCTTCCGTGCTTTCGATATGGTCTCCCTTTCGAGGGCTCCGCCTCCGACCGTGCCGATCGTGGTGCCGTTTTTTTCGACCCACATCTTCGAACCTATCCGACAGGGGGTGGATCCGTTTTTCGCCACTACCGTGCAGAGGACTCCGGGGGTTCTCTCTCTTATAGCCCTTTCCATAGTTTCGATTATCTCTGGGGTCATCTCGTCTCTCCTTTTATGTTATTTGGGAGATCCAGTTGGATCTGACCAATTTTACCCCCTTGGAGCCGTAGTCCAGTACGTGGATCCCGCAATAATCCTGTTCCATGAAAAATACGGTTTTGAGGGGAATTCCGATCTCCTTCCATAAAACGGTCCTGAATACACCCAGGTGTCCGAAAACCGCGACCGATCTGTGGTCTGTCAGTCTTTCCCTGACGGCCGGTACGGCCCTCTTTGCGAGGTCCTCGAAGCTTTCTCCCTTGGGAGGTCTGAAGGTCTCTATCTCGGTCCACCTCCTGTCGAGGTCGTCCGGGCATTCCATCGCCAGGTCGGAGAATTTTTTCATCTCCCACTCTCCAAGGTCGATCTCCCTGAGATCCGGAACCTCCAAAGGTTTAAAGCCCGCTCCTTCGGCGGTGGCCAGACATCTGATCATGGGGCTGGATATGACGAAGTCCGGGGAAATTTTCCCGATGACGGAGGACAGCCCTTTCGCCGAGCTCCTGCCCTTCTCCGAAAGAGGAAGGTCGGTGGCGCCGTAGAACGTCCTTTTCTCCTCCAGTTTCGGCTCGCCATGGCGTATCAGATAGACTCTGCAGGTCATCTCAGTTCCTCCATGCCGTCCCTGCCTATCGCCTTGGAAAAGGCATCCAGCATCTTTTTAGCTTTTTCCAGCCTTCTGGCCGCGTTTTTTCTGGCTTCCGGGCGATCCTCGAACTTGGTCAGCATTCCGGCGAGCCGTTCCTCCGGAGAGCATATTCTGTCGTCGCAGGTGAGCTTGTCCGCCAGATAGAGCAGGGCGCCTTCGTCCAGAACGCCGTCGTAGGGGTAGTCCATGTGCAGTTCTACCAAACTAGCGATCGACGGAAATCCGTGAGAACGTAGCGCCTCCGCTCCGACTTTTCCATGTTTTTTCTCGGTGCGACATAGGTCGTGGAGGGATGCGGCCGCCTTCAATAGAGGCAGGTCAAGCTTTGTCCCCCTCTCTATCAGGAGATTGGCCATCTTGAGGGCGGTCTCGGTAACCTGCTTTTCGTGTCTTATCACCCTCGTCGGGGTTTCGTATATCGTCTCGAGGGCTCTGATCTCCTCTTCGGAGGGTATCGTTCTATTCGAGGCCATTGAGGAAAGGTTTAGGTGGTCCTCTCTGTCGTCCATGTCGCAGAGTATGAAGCGATCCGCCACGGGAATCTCGGAGCTCTTATCTTCCAACAGATTCAAGGCCCCCCTCAAGCCCATCTCTCCGTTCCAGCCCAAGATTTTCGAAACGGCTTTCCTGTCTATAATGGGAGGATGGCCTCTTTTTCCGAGAAACGTGGGGTAGGCGACGGTAGAATTTCCTGCCAGTCCGCAGATTCTCGATAGAGTAGAGGCCTTTACCATAGGAATGTCGACAGGAAGGAAGAGAAAACGATCCCAACTTACAGGCATGGCCTCAAGGGCCTTTCGAACCGATGAGAACATCCCCTCTTCGTATCGTTCGTTGTGGACCGTCTTACATCCGAGCGCTTGAGCCAAGGGCTCGATCTTCTCTCTCCAGTGCCCGGTGACTACCAGGATCTCCTCGATACCGGCCTGTCGAAGATTCGATACCACCCATTCCATGGCGGGAAGTCCCAGTATCTCCATGGTAGCCTTGCAGACTCCCATTCGGGAGGAATATCCGGCGGCCGGAACTATCGCTCCCGTTTTCAACATGATCTCGGACACAGATGATTTAGTCCTAAGAGGGCGCCTGTTCCCGATATGGTGGTGCCGAAGAAGATGATCTCCTTGTCCCTTCTCTCGTATATTTCGACTATCGAGTCGATCGTATCGTTGACCAAGGTGGAGCCGGTGACTAGACAGAGGTCGACCTGGTCCGCCATCCTCTCCATGTCCTCGTCTCCGTTCCAGACCTCTACGCCATATCGAACTTGCCCTATGTTGGCAGGGTTCAGGTCGACGATCCTCATCCTTCGAGGCCCCAGTTTCTCCGAAGCGTTGCGCAGCATGGCGGGCTGGTACCCCACTATACCCAGGATACCGTCAGGTGTCAGCTTCTCCTCTATCAGGTCGGCTATCTCAGATCCGCAGGAGTCTGGCTCCGAGTCCTTGCAGTGGACCGTGTGTCCGCATATGCCGAGGGCGGACGACAGGGCGTTGACGGTGCCTATGATAAGGGCTCTCGATCTGTCGTCGTCTGGATCCATCGTCAGTACGTCCGAGAGAGTTCCAACCCAATTGGATGGACTGGAAGTGAAGGACTGCCCATGATGACCGTCTATCTCGACGTCCATTAACTTCTCGACGCCTCTCTGTAATGCGAAATCCTTGTACGGGGACGGGTCGCCTAAAGCTTCCTCAACACCGAGAGCTCTGGCGGTTATGCTCGAGCCGGTAGGGTAGCTGCTCTCTCTTATCACGTCGTTTAGGGTTTTAATCGCCGATGTCAACAAGGTCATCTTATATCCTCCTCGTGATCCTTCGCCTTTTTAGAATTGCACTCGTCGCATATTCCATATCCCAGAAGTTGCTTCCCCTTTATGGTCCAGCCCTCCGGAAGGCTGATGTTGGGTATGGGCTGATCTTTTAAGCATACCATTCGTCCGCATTCGATGCAGATTAGATGAGCGTGATTTCCTGGGCAGCCTACGATGCCTTCGTCGTGGATGCAGTATCTCCACACCCCGTCTATACCGAGTATGCGGTGGATCATTTTTCGTTCTTCCATAGCCTTCAGGTTTCTGTATAGGGTGACCCTGTCGAAGGGGGCCAGCTCGGGATCCGACTCGAGGTCGCAGTGAGCCATTGGCTCACCTTCTTTGGCCAATCTCTGCAGGATAGCTCGCCTGCACGGAGTGGCCTTGAGCCCGAGCTCGTTGAGTTTTCTTCTGTAGTCCATGATCTGGGCTCAACGGGATGCGAAGCCGCAGTTGGGAAAGTTGCAGATTCCGCAGTGTCTGCAAAGCCCGCCGACTCCCCATCTTCTGGTCTCCTCGAAGGAGGGGAGTTTTCCCGTGAATATCCTAGGCAGCATAAGATCCAGGGAAGTCCACGTCTCGAATACCGCCCCCGCCGGGACTCCCATTACGATCAGTTCCCCCTTTCGGGCGAGCATTATATGGCACCCGGGAAGGATAGGTATTCCCTTGAAGATGGTCTCGTCCGTAGTTGTCTCTATAGCGGATGAGGTTACGTCGTCGGCGTCCACGCTCATCCCGCCGGTGCATATGATAACTTCCGCCCCTATATCGACCATGTGATTTATCGCCTGGACTATTACTTCCTTTTCGTCGGAAACGATGGCCTGTTCTATAATCGTTCCTCCGTATTCGGCTATCTTGACCTCCAGTTTCGGTCTGAAAGAGTCCTTTATACGTCCCTCGGCCAGCTCTCTGCCGGTGGTTACGAGCCCTAACTTTAAGGGAGAAAAGGGTATCACCGATATGGGGGATGCTATCTCCTCCGCCCTTTTTACCTGTTCTTCGTCGACGGCTAAAGGCAATACCCTGAATCCAGCCACGATCTCTCCTCGTTTAACAGGGACGTTGACCGGCAATGTAGAGACTATCCAGCTTGGATCCAGGTTGATCCCGTTTATACCGTCGGTGTCGAAGTGGAGCAGACCGTCTCTTCCCGCTTTCAAAGTGCATTTCCCCTCCGATGGCCCCGAAGGGGAAACCCCGTCTCCGGTCAGCATCCTCGAGAGTCTAACCGATGCATCGTCCTCGTGAATCTCCTGCGGCTCTAGTTCCAATACCGTGAGATGGGCTCTTCCCATGGACCTAAGGATCTCAAGGTCGGATTCCTCTACGATGTGCCCTTTCTTGAAACGAGCCCCCTTGAATCCCCTCTGTGGCGATATCTGTGTGAGGTCGTGGGATAGAGGACGGCCTATGGCTTCCTCCAGGGGCAAGGTCTTTTTATTCATGGTAGATTCCTCCGATTTTTGAATATGATCGATATATTCCTCGGCCTTACCGCCATCTCCACGGATGAACCTTCCTCCGTATCCAGAGAGGTGTATGAGGTCGAAGGGAATTCCAGCTGCCAGTTAGTCCCTCCTCCGTCAACGTGTAGATGGCACACGTTGCCTATGATGTACCTCTCGAGCACCGTCCCACGTACTAGGTTTCCGGAGAAGATAGGGTCCATCGGTATGCCCGGATACAGCAGAGATATGTTGTCGGGGTTTATGAAGGCGGAGGCCGGGCCCTCTTCGTTTATCGAAGGCGGGAGCATTAGCTTCCCTCCGTTCCAAAGAAAACGCATACCTCCGTCGCCTCTCACCACCGTTCCCTCAATAGTGGTTCCCCATCCCAGGGAATGCCACCTCTCCCCCGTTCCGGATAGCAGTTCCTTCGATCTTATCTTGCCGGTGATCCTGCCGTCCTTTACCAGAAAGATGCGGTCGCCCAGCGAACAGACGTCCTCTATCTGGTGGGTAACGTATATCATGGGAACGGAGGTCTCTCTGTGAAGCCTTTTCAGCTCCCTTCTCAGAGATCTTCTGAGAGGGGTATCCAAAGCGCTGAAGGGCTCGTCCAAGAGGATCAGATCCGGATCGGAGGCCAGGGATCTGGCCAGGGCGACCCTTTGTCTTTGTCCTCCGGAGAGTTGGGGTGGAAAAAGGTTCTCCTTTCCGTTTAATCCCACTTTTTCGAGCCATCGACCCGCCTTTTTATTCGCCTCTTTTCGGGGCATCCTGTCGTCCATGGCGAAAGCCACGTTTCGTTGGGCTGTCATATGTGGAAAAAGGGCGAGATCCTGAAACACCATGGAGATCTTTCTCGTCTTAGGGGATGCCCATGAATTCCCGTCGGACAACACCCTGTCACCAAGGATCAGTCTGCCTCCGCCGTTAGGCTTGATGAGTCCCGCCAGAAGTCTCAGGGTCATGCTCTTCCCCGCTCCGCTGGGTCCGAAGAGGACCGAGATCTCCTTTTCCATGGAGATGTCCACGTCTAGATCGAAATCTCCTACACTGTGTCTGAAGGATGCGTCCAGCCACGTCACGATTGACCTTCCATTCTTCTCACGAAAAGCAGGCTGGCTATACCGACACACGCCAGCACAGCCGCCGCGGCGTTCGCCTTCGCGAACTCCAGAGACTCGACCTGACTGTATATGTACAACGGCAAAGTCTGCGTTCTGCCCGGTATGTTCCCCGCTATCATCAGTGTAACGCCGAAGTCCCCTAAGGCTCTGGCCGATGACAGGGCCAATCCGGCCAGTATGTACTTTCGTGCCAGAGGAAGGGTTATCCTGTAGAATATCTGCCATTCTCCCTTGCCCATGGTCCGTGCCGCCTCTTCCAGAGAGTTGGGCACGGAGAGGAAACCGGTCCTGGACGCGGATATTATCAGAGGCATCGACGGAATGAGGGCCGCTATAGAGGCGGCGGGAAAGGAAAAGAGCAATCCCATCGATCTCGTGGCCGGTATGCTGCCGAGCGCCATGAGCAGGTAGAGTCCCAACACTGCCGGAGGGAGCGCCACCGGAAGCATTAGCGCTGTTTCCAGAATAGGTTTGCCTGGGAAATCCTTTTTAGCGAGAAGCCATCCCGAGGACATACCGATTATCAAGAGAAGGGGGACATCTACGACCAGGACTTTAAGGCTTATTATCAGCGATTGGATCAATTACGTTTCTCCAGAGCGAACCCCCATTTCAGCCATATGGGGTCGGTCTGGGAGGAACGGCAGAAAGACCAGAATTTTTTTGCCTCGACCCCGGCGGAAGGGGATAGACCTCCTACCTGGGGCAGAGTGGCTCCCTCCATGACGGTAAATGAACCTCCGGCCTTCAGAGCAGCGCTCTCGGGGATAAAAGCCCACTCGGCCGCACCGCTCTTTACTGTGATGATAGCCTGCGGGGCCGACTTTGCCGGCAGGACTTTTTTTCGATCTAGCGAGTCCCACATATTCAGTCTCTGGAGGTGTTTTTGGGCAGCCATGCCGTAGGCGGTGGTATCCGGATCCGGTATGGCTACGGTTTTCTTTTCGAGATCGGACAGATTCGGTTTTTCCGCCTCGGGACTCCACAGTACCAGTTGTCCTATGGCGAAGGTGTGAACATCTACCAGAAGGTCGCGATCCTCCATCCACTTTGGCCATCTCGGTTCCGAGAGCAGTATAAGCCCATACGGTGCGTCGGCATCGGCCTGTTTTGCGAGAGCTCCACAGGGTCCCTTCACGATGGAGAGAGGCTCGTTCCCTGCCGATACGTAAAGCGTCATGACCTCCTCGACGCATGGTGCTATTCCGGCGGCCACGGCCACTATCTCCCGATCCGTAGCTGTAGAGGGCACGGTTGAGAAAAGGAACAGAGCGATTGAGACGATCGATATAATGTTTTTCTTCGTTGACTGCTTCACGTTGCAGGACCTCCTTCGATATTTCCCCCGGTCGTTGTTTATGGAGGATATTATATAATGCAACCTAGTTGCGAGTGTATTATACACCGAAAAAAAAGGAGGATTCCATATAATCATGTCGAAAATCGAGGCTATATGTATTAGCTCCAAACGTCAAGAACCTAAGAGATCCGTCCCCTGTGCCTCTTTCCTGTTCGGAGGTATAGACGGAGATTCTCACCGAGGTGTCTCCGAGAGAGAGGTCAGTCTGTTGAGGTCGGAGGATATATCGGCTGCGGAGAGCCAGGCCGGATTCAGCTTTCCTCCAGGAGCCTTGGCGGAGAACCTGATAATTTCGGGGTTGCCGAAGGATCTTCCTGTAGGGACGGAGCTTAAGATAGCTGATGTCTCTCTTTTGCTTGTAGAGAGAGGAAAAAAGCCGGGAGAGCCCCATTCCTACGACTATAGGGGATGGTGTCTCCTTCCCGACGTAGGTTTTTTTTTGAAGGTCGTCGATGAGGGTATCGTGAGATTGGGAGACGAGGTTTCCTGGAATTTTTCGAATTAAACTGAAAGGTATCCACCGTAGACGATTTTTTGGTATGATAATTTGATCGATGAGTCGACGTTTCAGAGAGGTGGTGGTTTAAAGGAACAGTCGCAAAAGTGGGATTTTTTCTATCTGTAGCTGATGTATGTCGGGGGTGGCTCGACTCGTTCAAGCTTTTTTAGTGTTATTTATGGAGGGCTTTTATGTCTAGGGAAACGACCAAAAAAGATGGTTTTTTCGTAAAGGTCATTAAGGGTATCGAGGTAGCGGGAAACAAACTGCCCCATCCTTTCTGGCTGTTCATGGGCCTTTGGGCTATAGTCCTGGCTCTTTCCGCGATTTTCGAGGGTGTCTCTGTCCAGAAACCGGGGACGGAGGATACCGTGGCCATAATGAACCTGCTGTCACACAAGGGGTTTGATTGGTCCGTGAAGAACATGGTCAAGAATTTCGCAGGATTCCCACCTCTCGGGTTGGTCTTGGTCATGATGATCGGTCTAGGGGTTACCACGAAATCCGGATTCCTGGAGAATCTCATGAAGAATATCGCCAAGGTGCCGGAAAAATTCCTCATCTTCGCGGTTTTTCTCTTCGGAATTTGCGGTAACCTGGCCTCCGATGCGGCCATAGTAATAGTCCCCCCCCTTACGGGAGCTCTTTTCTTCTCCATGAGGAAGAACCCTATATTCGGTCTGGTCGTCGGTTACGGTGCTGTGTGTGCCGGTTTCACCGCCAACCTGTTCATAGCCGGTACAGATCTGTTGCTGGCGGGGATCTCCACTACCGCCTATCAGATAGTCAAGCCCGGTGCGGAAGTCTATCCCACCGCCAACTACTTCTTCATGGTGGTGTCCACCTTCGTGATATCCGGTTTGGCTTCCATCTTCGTCAGCAAGTTCATGATGCCCTCTTTCGGTCAGTGGGACGAGAAATTCGAACACTGCCAGGCGGCGGAGGAGATGCAGCACGGCGGCGGAGGATTCGAGGTGTCCGAGCAGGAAAACAAGGCCTTCCGGGCCGCCATGATATTTACCGCCGTCTATTGGATCGGTCTCATCTCTTATGCCATGGTGCCTGGCAGCATCCTCAGAGATCCGGTTAAGGACGTTCTGATTCCTTCGCCTTTCATAAAGGGCCTGGTGCCTATTCTGCTCCTCTATTTCATCCTGGTCGGGGTCATCTACGGCAAGAAGGCCGGAACGATAAAGACGGCAAAGGAGTTGGTCAGTTCTATGGTAGAGGGCGTGGGAGGTATGGCCAGTTATATAGTCATAATCCTGCCCATCGCCAACTTCATAGCGGCTTTCTCCAAGTCGAATATGGCTATCGTGATGGCGGTAAAACTGGCTGAGGGGCTTAAGAACGCCGGTTTTACCGGATTCAGCCTTCTGGTGATGATAATTCTGTTCTCCACTTTCGTGAACCTCTTCATAACCAGTGGTTCTACCAAGTGGGCTTTCATGGCTCCCGTCATAGTTCCGATGCTCTACTATCTCGGTTATTCTCCTCAGCTTGCGCAGCTTCTGTATCGTATCGGTGACTCCTGCACCAACTCGATAACCCCCATGATGCCCTATTTCCCCATACTCCTGGGTTTTGCCGCCAAGTACGATAAAGATGCCGGTATAGGGACGATCGTATCCAGAGGGATTCCTCTGTCGATATTCTTTGCCGTTGCCTGGATAGCTCTCTTGGCAGTGTGGTACTTCCTTAATCTGCCTCTCGGACCTGGAGCAGGTATCTTCGTAGGTTGATCTACAGCGGTTTTTAGCGGTAAGGACGAGCCCCCTCCGTTTGTTGGAGGGGGCTCGTCGTGCTAAAGTGGTTTGGAATAATCATAATAGACCGCTAAGGAGCTGAGCCGATGGGACGAGGTATAGAGTCCAGTTTCGGAAGATTTCTGAACTACGTCAGGATCTCCGTGACCGATAGGTGTAATTTTCGTTGTCGATACTGTATGCCGTCCGGAGGAGTGCCGACCTTGAGCCACGAGGAGATAATGAGCTATGAGGATATCCTCTTTCTGGCTAAGGCCCTGTCTTCCATGGGGGTGAGACGGTTGAGGTTTACCGGAGGGGAGCCTTTCGTAAGAAAGGACTTCGTCCCCTTTTTGGAGAGACTGAGGTCGGAGCTACCCGAATTGGCGGTGGCTGTGACGACCAACGGCTCCTTGGTGAAGCTCTGGGCCAAGAGATTGGGAGATCTTGATCTGGACGGTATAAGCGTCAGTCTCGATAGCCTGAACCCCGAACGTTTCAGGGATATAACCAGGCTCGGAGATCTGGGATCTGTGATAGAGGGTATCGATGCCCTGGTCGATAGCTCGAATGCGGTGAAATTGAATACGGTTATCGTGAAGGGTTTTAACGACGACGAATTGCCGGATTTGCTCGGTTTCGCCAGAGAAAGAGGGGCCCTTTTGAGACTGATAGAGTTTATGCCTCTCGATTCCGACGTATGGTTTGAGAACGCATTCGTCTCCGTGGACGACATGATCGATGGGCTTCCCGACAGGGAGCTCTGGATCCCGGAAAGGTCTTCCGAGAGCGGCATTTCCGGGCCTTCCGTGTATTACAGAAATCGAACTACGGGGCAGAGATTGGGGCTCATAGCCGCCGTGTCCCATCATTTCTGCGATCGTTGCAACAGGCTCAGGATAACCTCCGACGGAGAGGTTCGACCTTGTCTTTTCGACGTTAGAGGCCGCAGCGTCATGTCCGCTCTCAGGAACAGATGCGGTGAGGCTCTCGTGGAGACTATAGCGGCCGCTGCCCTCGATAAACCCGAATGTTGGACTCAGGTCGCTCGTGGCGAAAGCCGTATGTCCAGGATAGGAGGTTGATGTCAGATGTCGAAGTTTACCCACATCGACGACGAGGGACACCCCAGGATGGTGGATGTAGGAGGAAAAAACAAGACAGACAGGACCGCCGAGGCGGAGGGATGGGTCCTGATGTCAGATAAGGTCCGCGATGCCGTGGCGGAGGGAGGGAACAGAAAGGGAGATGTCCTGCGCATCGCCGAGCTTGCGGGGATCTCTGCGATCAAAAAGACCTCCGACCTGATCCCGCTTTGCCATCCTCTCAGACTGGACCACGGTGCCGTCATCTGTCGCCTGGATCCAGACAAAGGGGTCCATATAACCTGCAAGGTCAAGGCCGGAGACGTGACTGGAGTGGAGATGGAGGCTTTGACCGGCGTCTCAGTAGCCGCGCTTACGGTCTACGATATGTGTAAAGCGGTCGATAAGGGCATGGAGATACAGGGGATCAGACTTCTGGAAAAATCAGGCGGTAAAAGCGGTAGGTGGATCAGGGACGGTTTAGATAGGACATGCGATCTATCGGAGATAACCGTGGCAGTCCTGACCGTGAGCGATAAGGGCAGCCGCGGGGAGAGAGAGGATCGATCCGGTCCGGCTCTATGCAGGGTTGTAGAGGAGCTCGGATACCATGTAAAAGATAGGGCTATAGTGCCGGATGAGAAGATTGTTATAGCGGACAGGATCGTGAAATGGGTGGACGAGGAAGACGTCCATATGGTCTTGATAACAGGTGGAACCGGCCTCTCCTCCAGGGACGTGACGCCGGAAGCGGTCATGTCCATAGCGGACAGGGAGGTACCGGGGCTGGGAGAGAGGATGAGGTCCTATTCTCTCAACTTCACCGATAGGGCGGTTTTATCCAGAGGGTTGGCCGTCACCAGAGGTAGATCTCTGATATTGGCCATGCCAGGAAGCGTAAGAGGAGCGACCCAATGTTTTCAAGCGGTGGAGTCCGTGATCGGTCATGGGTTGGAGACTTTAAGAGGACGGAGTGGGGATTGCGGTAATTGAACCGTTGTATATCGGAAATATTCGATCCAATCCATTGACTTTCCCTATGGTAGGCGCTGTCGGTTTTCTTGACACCGAGGTCGCCGAAATATACGATATTGACATTAAAAAGACAATGTCATGTCTTAGTCAGAGGAGGGGGCAACTTGAGTTCAAAATGGCTTTTTCCTTCCGAGATCGATGAGCTCGTCGGTTTATTGGAGAGAGATAATCCCCTGGTTCACGGAGGGGGGACTGGAATTCCTCGGGGTCGTGTCAGATCCTCCGAGGTCGTGGTCGATCTGGGCCGGATGGGATGGGACCGTTGCTACGAGGATGGGAAAGATATCCTTTTGGGGGCGACCTGTTCGTTTTCTCGGACGGTGGAGGAGCTGTCGAGAATTCGTCCCGGACATATCCTGGTGTCCGCCCTTAGTCAGGCGGCCTCTACGCCTTTGAGAAACAGGATTACCCTCGGTGGCAGCGTGGCTTTCTTCCCCCTGTGGTCCGATCTCATGGGGCCTCTCTTGGCTCTAGGAGCATCGGTGGATCTGGTCGGAACGGTATCGGGACGTTATCCGATAGATCATTTCGTGTCCAACAGGGGGCTTTTCAGGGGATCGGTGATTAGATCCATCGTTGTTCCCGATGTCCCTATGGACGGCTGGTATTACAGAGAGGTCCGCGTCGGTTTCGATTACCCAGGTTTCACGATGACCCTGTTGGCCCAAAGGGATGGAGAGGTCCTGGCCGATTTTCGAGGTGCTTGCGTGGGGACCAAGGAGCGTTTCAAGGTCTTTAACGATGTCTCCGAGAGTCTCAAAGGGATCCGTTACGGCGATGTGGACGTCAACGCCGTGGCCGAAAAGCTCGATCTGGATTTTCCGGATAAAAAATCCGGAAGCGGCGAGTATTTCGGTCAGGTCGCCAAGGTCTGGTTCGAGAGAGGCCTGGCGGAGCTCTTGGAAAGGTAGGTGGCTGTCTTGGAAGGACGTTTCGTGATAAACGGGATAGAGAAGGTCCTGTCGTTCGAGCCCGACGCTACTTTACTCCAGGCCCTTAGAGACGGCGGTTTTTCCGAGGTTAAGAGAGGTTGCGATACCGGTGAATGCGGCGCTTGCGCCGTCGTCCTTAACGGAGACCTCGTGACATCCTGCAAGGTTTACGCCGCCTCGGTGGTCGGTTCTGAAATACTTACGGCGAAGGGGTTGGGTACGGTACAGAACCCCCATCCTATACAACAGGCTTTCGTTGACGCCGGGGCGATTCAGTGCGGTTTCTGTACTCCTGGCATGGTTATGGCTACCTATGCGTTGTTGTCGAAGAACCCCGATCCCACCGACGAGGAGATCAGAAGGGCCTTGGACGGCAACAAGTGCCGTTGCACCGGCTACGTGAAGATATTCGACGCGGTCCGATTGGCGGCTGAAAGGATGAGAGATCATGGATAGAGATTTTTCCTCCGTAGGTCACGACGTAGAGAAGATCGACGGTCTGTCCCTGGCGACGGGGACGGGACGCTATACCGACGATTTTGACGCTCCCGGAACCCTTCACGTGGCGGTGCTGTACTCTCCCCATGCTCACGGGATCATAAAGGATATAGACGACTCGGAGGCTTGGAAGGTGCCGGGAGTGGTGGACGTCATGTCCTATAAAAACGCCTACGACGACATGCCTAAGGTAGTCCATACCACTGCCGGTCAGGGGTTTCCCGAACCCTCTCCCTACGATTCGTGGCTTTTCGACGACAAGGTCAGATTTGCCGGCGACAGGGTCGCCGCGGTTGCGGCGGAGACCCTGGACATAGCCCGGGAGGCGGTATCGAAAATAAAGGTGGAATACGAGCTGCAGAAGCCCCTCTTCGATCCGGAGAGAGCCATGGATCCAGGTGTCCCGGTGGTTCACGACAGGGACGAATATATGCCGATCCCCGTCCCGTACGATCCCTCCAAGAACCTGATGGCGGAGAAGATCTTCTCCATCGGAGACGTGGAGAAGGGTCTAGCGGAGGCCGACATCGTCCTGGATCAGGTCTATCACACCCATTACGCCCATCACTGCATGATGGAGCCCCATTCGGCCTTCGCCCTTTTCGACGAGACCGGAAGGATGATCGTCTACTCGTCCACCAGCGTGCCGTTTCACGTTCGTCGAATAGTCGCCCAGGTGCTGGATTACCCGCTTAGAAAGGTTCACGTCATAAAGCCCCGAGTGGGAGGAGCTTACGGCGGCAAACAGGAGGCCTTCATAGAGCCCTTAGCGGCCAAGTTCGCCCTTCGTACCGGTCGTCCGGTGAAGGCGATACTGTCGAGGGAAGAGGTCTTTACCTCGTCCAGGACGAGACACCCCATGAGGGTCCACGTCACGGCCGGGGTGATGAAGGACGGGACCATCACCGCTCTCAGGATGGACGACCTGATGACGGCTGGAGCCTACGGTCCCCACGGCCTTACAGTGCTTTGTAACGCGGCTTCCAAGGTACTTCCCCTTTTCAACAAGGTGGAGAACGTCGAGTTCATCGGTCGTACCGTATACACCAACCAGCCGGTAGGCGGGGCCTACAGAGGCTACGGTGTTACCCAGGCGACCTTCGGTTTTATGCAGTTCATCGACGACCTGACGAGAAGGCTCGACGTGGATATCCTGGAGTACGTCAAAAAATGGCATATCAAAGAAGGGGAGGGCTCTCCCGTTTTCGAGGCCATCGGAGAGGGCAAGGCAGGAGTGCCTCAGGTCATAACGTGCTGTAAACTCAGCGAGTGTATCGACCGAGGTGCCGAGGCCATAGGGTGGTCCGATAAAAGAGGCAGGCATATATCCAATAGCCCCGGAAAGGTCCGTGGGGTAGGTATGGCGGTCTCCATGCAGGGATCGGGAATTCCGCTCATAGACATGGGAAGCGCCTACATGAAGTTGAACGAGGACGGCTCCTGCAACCTCCTAATGGGGGCGTCCGATACCGGAACCGGCTCCGATACCGTGATGTGTCAGATCGCCGCGGAGGTGCTGGATATATCTACAGATATGATTGTCCCGTTGTCCTCCGATACGGACGTCACTCCCTTCGACGTAGGGGCATATGCGTCCTCCGGTACCTACGTATCCGGAGGAGCCGTAAGGGCCTGCGCAGAGGATTTTCTTAAGAACATAATGAAGGTCGCTTCCGTCATGTTGGAGGTTCCGGTCGAAAGACTGGATACCTCCGGGGGTAGGATATGGGATAGCGACAATCCCGACGTCTCCACCGACTTCGGATCTCTGTGCTGTTTTTCCCTCTACGGTGCCGGTGAAAATATGCAACAGATTCAGGGGTACGGATCCTACACGTCTCCGGTGTCACCCCCTCCATTCATCGCCCAGTTTGCCGAGGTGGAGGTGGATACCTTCACCGGAAGGGTAGAGGTGCTGCGTTTCGTAAGCGCTGTGGATTGCGGTAAGGCTCTCAATCCCAAGATGACCGAGGGACAGGTCGAGGGAGGAGTCCTCAACGGTATAGGTTACGCTTTGACCGAACAGTATCTCTTCGACGACAAGGGAAGAATGACCAACCCGGATTTCGGAAACTACAAGGTCTTCGGATCCCTGGATGTCCCGAAAATAGAGACCATTCTGGTGGATTCCTACGAGGAAACCGGTCCTTTCGGAGCTAAGTCCGTCTCGGAGGTCTGTATAAACGGACCGGCTCCGGCCATCGCTAACGCGATATACGACGCCGTAGGCGTGAGGATATTCGACCTTCCTCTTACTTCCGAGAAGGTCCTGGCCGCCTTGAAAGACGTGGATCGCTGAGGGCGAGGTTCCTTCGACGGGGGCGGTCTTCGACCGCCCCCGTCGAGTTGAGGTGTTTTCCTCGAAAGGGGGAATGTCGCAGTGGATCAAAATCGCTATATCATCTCTAACGGCGTCGTGGCCGACGGCAGAGGCGTCTTCTGTTACAACGGATCCGTTTTAGTCGATAGAGGCAGGATCGCCTCCATAGGTCCTCTCGACGATCTGGAGGTCGAGGATCTTCCGATCTTTGACGTGGGCGGTAGGTTGGTCCTGCCCGGTCTGGTGAACATGCACCATCATCTCTACTCCCATTTTGCCCCCGGTCTGGCTCCTCACGGTCCCTCGGAGGGGTTCGTCGAGGTTTTGGAGGACCTATGGTGGCCTCTTGACGCCTCCTTGGACGAGAGCTCGATCTATTGGTCCTCCCTATGTGGAGCCATGGACTCTGTTCGCCATGGAGTGACCACCTTTTTCGATCATCACGCTTCGATGAACCTGTCGGAGGGAGCGCTTGACGTGATAGACCGTGCCGTCGAAAAGGTCGGATCGAGGGCGGTCCTATGTCTGGAGATGTCCGATCGTCTCGGCAGGGAGCGGGTAAAGGAACAGTTCGAGGAGAACGTCCGCTTCTGGAGCGCCCACCGAAACGATACCGCCAGAAAGGGAATGCTTGGTATTCATGCCAACATGACGTTGTCGGACGAGTCTATGGCTTTTCTCGGACGGCAAAAGCCCGAGGAGATGTCCATCCACGTCCACTGTGGAGAGGGACGTCCCGACTACGATTTCTGCGTCGAGAAGGGATATCACGGACCGGTCCATCGACTGGACTCGTTTGGACTGATCTCCCCCGGGTCTCTGCTGGTCCACTGTATTCATCTCTCGGAAAGGGATTACCGCATATTGGAGGATATCTCTCCCGCTGTGGTGACCAACCCTGAGTCGAACGCTAACAACAGGGTGGGACGGATGGATAGAGGTCGTATAGGGCGTTTTCTCCTTGGAACCGACGGTATGTCGGGAGATATGGTGGCGTCTCTGCGCTCGGCTTTTCTGCTCGATCGTCAGGCCCCGAGGCTTTGGGAAGGCTTAAAAGACGCCTTCTTCGACGGAAGGTACGACTATGTTCGTCGTTTTTTCCCGGATCTCAGAGGCTTCGAGATAGGGTCAGCCGCGGATATCGCCGTTTTGGACTATGTTCCCCTTACCCCTGTATCAGAGGATAACCTCTTGGGACATCTCATATTCGGAGCCAGGGGCGGAAACTCTTTTATGACGGTGGTTGACGGAAAGATCCTCTGGCATGACGGAAATTTCACCGACAGCGATTTGAACGATGTCTCTTTGATATCGGAGGCCCGAAAGGCAGCTTTCAGCCTTCACGGCAGATTCGATGCCCTGGACTGGAACGGACATCTCAGGTGATTCGATAGGCTTATCGAAAGGGAGGGTAAATATGGCAGATTTGACCGTTAAATTAGGGAATTTAAAGTTCACAAATCCGGTGCTTCCCGCAGCGGGTCCCAACGTCATGAGGCTGGAGCAGATGTTGGAGGCAGTGGAGAGAGGGGCCGGAGGCATAGTGACAAAGACGGTGTCCAGAGAACCGGCCGTCTACCCTAAACCCTGCATCTCCAAAGGACCCTGCGATGGTCTTTTGAACTGCGAGACGTGGTCCGATCGACCCTGGCGGAGCTATATAGATGACTATGTCAAGGTCAAGGAGACCGGTGTTCCCCTGATATGCTCCATCGGCTACAGCCCCGAGGACGTTGCCGAACTTGGAAAGGCGCTGGCGGCGGAGGTCGGTCCCGACGTGGTGGAGTTCTCAACCCATTACGTCGGCAAGACCCTCGATCCACTGAAACGAGTGGCCGAGGCCCTTAGAGGGTCTGTATCCTGTCCGGTATGGATGAAGGTATCTCCCAGTACCCCGGATATCCCTGAGATGGCCAAGGTCATGTCCGATTATGTCGACGGATTCGTCGCGGTCAACTCGGTAGGTCCCGCTCTGGATTTCGATATCGATAACCCCAGGCCTCGGTTGGGAACGGAGGACGGCCACGGTTGGCTTTCCGGCCCGGCCATCACCGGCGTCGCACTTTATGCGGTCTATCAGATATCCCATTCTCAGGATAAACCGGTCGTGGGGGTGGGAGGCATCAGGACCGGAGAGGATGCGGTCAAGTTCATCATGGCCGGAGCTTCTTTGGTCGGAATATGTTCCGAAGCGATACGCAGAGGAACCGGCATATACGGAAAGATAGCCTCCGAGATATCCGATTGGATGGATCGAAAGGGATACGGTTCGTTGGACGATATTCGGGGTCTGTATGCTCCGGTCGAGGCGGGCGATTCGAGATGATCGAGGGTCTAGATATGGATGGACGCAGGGTGGTGGGTAAGCCCGAGCCGAGGAAGGACGGTTGGGATAAGGTAACCGGCAGGGCTCTTTTCGTGGACGATATACCTTTGGATGGATGTTGGTACGGCGGAGTTCTTAGATCGACCGTTGCCAGAGGGATTCTCAAGGGGGTCGATAGAGATCCCTCCTTCGACTGGTCCAAGGTTACGGTCGTCACCGCCGCGGATCTGCCCGGGGCTAATATGGTGGCTTCGGTGCGAGACGACTGTCCCATATTGGCGGAGAGTCGGGTTTCCTACGTTACTGAGCCCATAGCCTTGGTGGCCGCTCCGGATATAGTATTGCTCGAGAGGGCTCTGTCCTGCCTGAGACCGATCATAGAGCCGGATGGAGATCCCGTGATCGACGTGATGGAGGCATTGAAGGCCGAACGTATCGTATGGGGAGAGGACAACGTCATACAGCAGTTCGATATCCGTCGAGGAGACCTGTCCACCGGTTTCGACGAAGCGGACTTTATCTTCGAGGAAAACTACAGCACCCAGCATCAGGAACAGGCCTATCTGGAGCCACAAGGGGCTTTCGCCATACCCACTTCCGATGGAAGGGGAGTAGAGGTCACCATATCCTGTCAGTGCCCTTTTTACGTGCATAACTCTTTGTCCAAGGGGTTGCCCCTAGATCCGGAGAACATAGTTGTGAAGCAGTCCACTACGGGAGGAGCCTTCGGAGGAAAGGAGTTTTATCCGTCTCTGGTTGCCCTCCATGTGGCAGTTCTGGCATTGGCCTCGGGTAAAACGGTCAAGCTGGTATTCGATCGGGAGGAAGATCTGGCATCTACCTCCAAAAGGCACCCGTCGGTTACCAGAATTCACTCCGGCCATAAGAAAGACGGTACCTTAACCGCCATGGACGTGGACTTTATCCTGAACGGAGGGGCCACCACCACCTTGAGCGTGGTAGTGCTCCAGAGGGGGGTCCTCCACGCGACGGGGTGTTATCGGGTCCCGAACGTCAGGGTACTGGGAAGGGCGGTAGCCACCAATCTGCCCCCCAGCGGAGCCTACAGGGGTTTCGGTGTTCCCCAGTCGGTCTTCGCCGTGGAGCGTCACATGGATCTTGTCGCCTCCAGACTGGGAATCTCTCCCGTCGACATCCGTAGAGTGAACATGCTCGACGTGGGAGACATACTGCCCTGCGGGCAGGTGTTGGATCAGGTCGCAGCTAGAGAGGTCATGGACAGAGCTCTGAAGAGCTCGGACTACTTTGAAAAGGCTAAGAGATATTCGGAGGAAAATCGTTCCGGATCGAAGGTTCTTAAGGGGATAGGGGCGGCGGTCTTCCTTCACGGAGGTGCCTTCACCGGGTCGGGAGAGGACCACATAGACGGCGTCACCAAGGTCGTCTTCGTCCCCGGAAAGGTCCCGGAAGACGGGCGGGTCGAGATAAGGATAGGCAGCACCGAGATGGGCCAGGGAGCTGCCACGGTGTTGCCCCAGATAGTCGCTGAAGGCCTTATGCTGGATCTTGAGAAGGTGGATTACATGGCTCCCGATACCTCCGCCGTTTCGAACAGCGGGCCGACGGTAGCCTCTCGTACCACCGTCGTCGTAGGGGCCATATTGACCAGATCGGCCCAGGATATGATAGATAAGCTGAGGGATTTCATAGGGGAGAGAGAAAACTCGATCGTATCCTACGAGGACGGCTTATTCCGTTTCGACGGAGGAGCGATGTCCTTTATGGAGGCGGCCCATAGCTATTCCGAGGTCAAGGGCGAGCTCGTAGGATGGGGCAGATATCGTTCTACCGGAAGCCACTGGGACGACGATACGAATAGCGGCGACGCCTATCCCTCCTACTCCTGGGCTTGCGACGTGGTAGAGGTGGAGGTGGACAGAGACACCCTCGAGGTAGTCCCCACCAGGTCTTACGCCGCCGTCGAGATAGGGACGGTTATCAACCCGGTCCTGGCGGAGGGACAGTACGAAGGGGGGACCCTGCAGGCTCTCGGTTACGGCTGGCTGGAGGATATGAAGGTTAAAAGAGACCGCATAGATGCGGGGTCTCTGAGTAAATATCTTATACCGACCACGATGGACACGCCGTCCTTCCAAGTCGAGTTCTTAGAGGTGCCATACGAATACGGGCCCTATGGAGCCAAGGGGTTGGGCGAACTCCCTCACGACGGAGCCGCTCCTGCCTTGGCCCAGGCGATAGGGCATGCGTTAGGGATATTCCCCAAGGACATCCCGGTGACCCCGGAGAGGATCACCGCTATGTTGACCTCAAAGGAGGAACGGCGATGAGAATCGCTTTGTCTGTAAACGGAGAGAAACTAAACTTCGATGTAAGCCCTCTCGATCGTCTCCTGGATATACTTAGGACCTACAGGGGGCTGACCGGAACCAAGGAGGGGTGCGGAGAGGGGGAGTGCGGTGCCTGTGCTGTCATTTTGGACGGCCGACTGGTCAACTCCTGTATGATCCCTGCCATGGAGCTCCACGGCAGCAAGGTGCTGACGGTCGAGGGACTTGAAGGGGAGGGCGATCTCCTGCAAAGGGCATTCGTGGAGGAAGGGGCGGTACAGTGCGGCTTCTGTACTCCTGGGATGGTCATGGCCTCCAGAGCCCTGCTAGCCAGACGTCCCAATCCGACCAGGGAGGAGATCAAAGAGGGACTCGCTGGCAATCTATGTCGTTGCACCGGTTACGAGAAGATAATAAAGGCCGTGTCCAGGGCGGCCGATGAGGGATACGGCAAGATAGCTAAGGCCGATCTGGATTTTCAGGAAATGGAAAAACCCTCCGAGCCCGCCGGTCTTAGCGAGGACGAAATGGAGAAGGTGTTTCTTCCCTACGATCTCGATGAAGCCTGCCAGGCCTTAAGCCGCTTCGACGATGTTTACATGCTCGCCGGTACGACCGATTTCTACCCGGACCTTAAGAAAGGGAAACCCGTTCCGGGGCGATTGATGGATCTTACCCATATATGCGAGCTGAAGAAAATAGACGTATCGGAAGCCAATGTGATTGTCGGTAGCGGAGTTACCACCCAAAGGATAGCGGAAGATCCGGCTATAGCGAAGTTTTTTCCGGCCCTCAGGGAAGCCGCCGATAGCTCCGCGGCGATCGCCATAAAAAACAGGGCTACCTTGGGTGGAAACCTGATGACGGCGTCCCCTGCGGCCGATATGCCTCCGGTTCTCCTGATGCTGGGGGCGAAGGCGGTCCTTCGAAGTTCCTCCGGTCGAAGAGAGGTTCCGATGGATTCCCTTTTCAAGGGCTATAGAGAGACGGTACGTCGCCCCGACGAACTTCTGGAGTCGGTCATGATACCGATCCCCAAAACGGGAACATCTCAGGCGTTTTTCAAGAGAGGTTCGAGAAAATCTCTGACCATATCGAGGGTAAACGTGGCCTGCTCCGCTCGACTGGAGGACGGAGTGGTGAGGGATATGAAGGTAGTCGCTGGGACGATGTCGATCCTCCCTAGTCCTTTGGTACAGGTTTCCGAGATGGTCGAGGGGAAGCCGATAACGGCATCCCTGGTGGAAGCCGTTCGAGAAGCTGCCAGAGACGGAGTTCATCCGAGAACCTCGGAGGGGTACAGAAAAAACATCACCGGAAATATGGTAGCTCGTTTTCTGAGCGAGCTTGGTCAGGGATTTTGAGGAGGGACGACAGTGGAAGCCGACGTTATCTTCAACAGGATGTTGGATGTTATAGAGAAGGACGTAGTGCCCCTAACCCGTAAAGGGGTGGAAGAAGGGCACAAGGTCTTCGGTGCGGCGATCCTTAAAAAGGACGATCTCTCGTTGGTGGTAGCAGGGACGAACCACGAGCTTGAATGTCCCCTATGGCACGGAGAAGTCTACACCATAAAGAAATTTTACGAGATGTCGAACAGGCCGGATCCGCAAGACTGTGTGTTCCTGTCCACCCACGAGCCCTGCTCGATGTGCCTGTCCGCCATCGCCTGGGCCGGATTTCCGGAGTTTTATTTTCTCTTCAGTTACGATGACACGAAAGACTCCTTCTCCATTCCTCACGATATAAAAATGCTAAAAGAGGTCTTTGAATGCGATGCCCCTACGAGGGAAAATTCCTTCTATCGGGCCCACCCCTTGATGGAGATGGTCCCTGAGCTGGACGATCCCGACGACGCTAAAGAGCGTATCTCCAGGATCCAGCGCGAGTACGATTCTATGTCTTCGGTGTACCAGTCGAGAAAGGATGCGAACTCGATCCCTTTAAAGTGAAAACGGAGGATATCGCTTTCTCTTGCCAAGGAAGTAGGCTTTCGTCTATACTGAATATGCTTTACAGCTGGTTAACGTCATTATGATGTGAGTCGCACGATAACGTCCAAGCAGAGGGAGGTCGGCAAAAGTCATGGAAGTTCTTAAAATTTCCGCAAACTCGCAACCTAAATCGGTGGCCGGAGCTATCGCTGCGGTTATGAGAGATTCCGGTATGGTGGAATGTCAGGCCGTAGGAGCTGGCGCGGTCAATCAAGCGGTAAAATCGATCGCCATCGCCCGAGGCTACGTGGCCCCTAACGGAATCGATTTGGTCTGTGTGCCGGCTTTCGCCAAGATACTGATAGAGGGCGAGGAGAGAACCGCTATCCGTTTTCAACTTGAATCCCGTTAGTTATTCTGAACGATGGAAAAAGCGGCCCTAGGGCCGCTTTTTTAATTGGCGTTGTCGAGGTAGACGATGTATAATTTCTCGATAACGTTTTATCCTTAAACTCACGACACAGGAGGTAACGCTATGGCCGAGAGTATTAAAGCCCCTAGAGGAGTTCGGGATATTCTTCCCGACGATTCATGGAAATGGGGCCATACGTTGAATATGTCCCGAAAGATCGCCGATCTTTTTTCGTATAAAGAGGTCCATCTCCCCATATTCGAGCATACGGAGCTTTTCGCCAGAGGCATCGGCGACACCACCGACGTCGTGGAAAAGGAAATGTACACCTTCGAGGACAAGGGTGGGCGAAGCATAACCTTAAGGCCGGAGCTGACCGCATCTATGGTCAGATGTTATCTGGAACATTCCATGAACGGCGGACCTCAGCCCGTTAAACTATGGGGATACGGTCCGATGTTTCGCTACGAGAGACCTCAGAAGGGGAGATACCGCCAGTTTTGGCAGCTCGATTTCGAAGCTCTAGGTTCTGATAGTCCTCTAGTGGACCTGGAGGTCATAATGACCGCCGTCGAGCTTTTTAGAAATCTCGGCATGTCCAACCTGGAGGTGATCATAAACTCGGTAGGATGTCCTGAATGTCGCCCCGCCTACAGGGAGGCTCTGATGGACTACCTTCGTCCTTACCTGGGCGAGCTATGCGGTACCTGCCAGAACAGGTTCGACAGAAACCCCCTTCGAATACTGGACTGCAAGAACGACAGGTGCAAAGAGATCACCGACGGAGCTCCGGCCATCTTCGAGACCCTCTGTGACGAGTGTTCCGAGCACTTCAAAGCTGTGACATCAGGTCTCGATGCCCTCGGTATCGTCTATCACGTAGACAAGAGACTGGTCAGAGGTTTGGACTACTACACAAAGACGGCTTTTGAGGTGCAGTCCGGAGATCTCGGTGCCCAGAACGCCGTCTGTGGCGGAGGTCGTTATGACAACCTATCGGAGGCTATCGGAGGACCTCACGTGCCAGGCGTCGGTTTCGCCGCCGGGCTCGATCGAATAGTCCTGACAATGGAGCAGCAGGGGTGCGATTTCGGGAGAGAACCGACCCCGGATGTCTTCGTGGTCTGTGCGGACGAGATAGCTCGTTCTCTGGCGGTAGATGTTCTCTACCGTCTCAGAAGGGAGGGGATCTCCGCGGATATGGATTATCTTGGCCGAAGCATGAAAGCCCAGATGAAGTCCGCCGTCAATGGAGGGTCCTCCGTGGCCTGTATAGTAGGCGGAGACGAGTTGAACAAAGGGGTCGTTACGGTAAAGGATCTCTCCAGGTCGGAGCAGACCCAGGTGGAACTGAAGAGTTTGACCTCCA
Source organism: Dethiosulfovibrio faecalis (assembly GCF_021568795.1). Lineage (NCBI taxonomy): Bacteria > Thermotogati > Synergistota > Synergistia > Synergistales > Dethiosulfovibrionaceae > Dethiosulfovibrio > Dethiosulfovibrio faecalis. The sequence goes on along the minus strand of NZ_JAKGUE010000004.1, from coordinate 50,967 downwards.
GCGTGTTCCGACTGTTGGATCAGAGTACTTTGATAAAGCGGGGATGATTTAGACTATGGAAACAGGTGTTTTTTCGGCTTCCTGGAAAAGGTCCGTCTTCTGCGGATCCGTAAACGGAAGTCATGAAGGCCAGGTCGTAACGGTAAACGGATGGGTCCGAAAACGTCGTGACCTGGGTGGCATTATCTTCATCGAGCTATGGGATCACACAGGGACGGTTCAGGTCGTCTTCAATCCTGAACTGTGTCCCGAACCTCACGATAGGGCTAAAGCTCTTCGGAGCGAGTTCGTAGTGTCTGTTAAGGGATCAGTAAGGGTTCGTCCCGACGGGACCTGTAACGACGATATGGCGACGGGGCGTTGGGAGATCATGGTTGACGATTTCGTCCTACTAGCTCCGGCTAAACCTCTGCCATTCGAGGTGGGAGAGGGCGCTGACGGAGTGGACGAAAACCTCAGACTCTCCCATCGGTACCTCGACCTGAGGCGTAACAGGATGCAGAGAAACCTGAGGGTGCGCCACGACGTGGCGCGGTACACCAGAGAATTCCTCAGCGACAGGGGATTTTGCGAGGTGGAGACCCCTATTCTCACGAAGTCCACCCCTGAGGGAGCCAGGGACTACCTCGTTCCCAGCAGGGTCAATCCCGGTTCCTTCTTCGCTCTGCCTCAATCGCCCCAGATCTTCAAGCAGATACTGATGATAAGCGGTATGGACCGATATTTTCAGATCGCCAAATGTTTCAGGGACGAAGACCTTCGGGCCGACAGACAGCCGGAGTTCACCCAGGTGGACATCGAGTTGAGCTTTCTAACGGAGGAAGATATATACGAGATGATGGAGGCCTACATGGTAGGTCTCTTCAGGGACAGACTGGGAGTCGAGCTCCCTACTCCCTTTTTGAGGATGCCCTACAGGGAGGCCATGGACCGCTTCGGAAGCGATAAGCCCGATCTGCGAATTCCCTTCGAGATAGTCGATCTTGGAGATGTTTTTGCAGACGGTGGGTTCAAGCCCTTCGAGGAACTCCTAAAAGAGGGGGGCTACGTCAGAGGGGTGGTCCTTCCCGGAGGAACCTCCCTCTCCAGACGTCTGATAGAGCAGGTATGCGAGAGGGCTAAGGTGCTCGGAGCTCCGGAGATGGCCTATTTTCAGTTCAAGAACGGAGGGGTCAAAGGACCTCTTGCCAAGTTCTTGAGCGACGCTAAACAGGCCGATCTCGGAAGGATCTCCGGTGCTTCAGACGGAGATGTCCTGTACGTTATGGGCCATGAAGACTGGAACCTGGTGTGCTCCGTGCTGGGGCAGATCCGGTTGGAGATCGCAAAAGAACACGGCCACGTAAGGGAACCCTGGGAATTCCTCTGGGTGACGGAGTTCCCTCTGTTTGAATGGGATGAAGAGGAAAAGAGATGGACGTCGGTACATCACCCCTTTACCATGCCTATGGTGGAAGACCTTCCGTCCATGGACAGAGATCCTGGATCGGTAAGATCTAGAGCTTACGATCTGGTTTTAAACGGAAACGAGGTCGGAGGCGGATCCATAAGGATCCACGATCCTGCCATACAGTCCAAGGTGTTCGGTTGTCTGGCCTTCTCGGAGGATCAGGCCAGAGAGAGGTTCGGCTTCCTTCTGGATGCCCTGAGTTACGGGACTCCTCCTCACGGAGGTATCGCCCTTGGATTCGATCGATTGGTCATGCTTCTCACCGGATCCAACTCCATCAGAGAGGTCATGGCTTTTCCCAAAACCGCCAAGGCTCAGAGCCTCATGTCGGGTGCCCCTTCCGAGGTGGGGATCGCCCAGATGGAGGAACTACACATAAAATCGACCTTCGTGCCCAAAGGCTAGAGGGAGTTTTTTAGGGATCGTCACTGAACGGTGGCGGTCCCGTTTTTGTTATACTGTGCTTAGAGAGGGGGCGTTTCTTATGTTGGTCCGTTATCTAGGTCACTCGGCTTTTTACGTAAGAGGGGAGTCGGTCAGTTTCTTGATAGACCCCTTCCTTACGGGAAACCCTAAAGCCGTAGGAAAAATCGACGATTTTGACGACGTCGACTATATCTTCGTGACCCACGGTCACGGCGATCACATAGGCGATACTCAGGAGATCGCGAGAAGAAGCGGAGCCACCGTCGTGTGTAATTACGAGATATCGGTCTATCTCTCTCGATCGGGAACAAAATGCCATGCCATGCATATCGGCGGTTCCTTTGAGTTCCCATTCGGGAAGGTCAAGATGACTCCGGCCCTGCACGGTTCGGATATAGAGTCTTCTGATGGGGTGATACCGGGAGGTGTGGCCGGAGGTTTTCTCATAGAGGTGGACGGAAGGAAGTTGTACCATGCCGGAGACACCGGCTTGACCCTCGATATGGGGTTGCTCAAAGAGGATGAGGTCGAGGTGGCTATGCTACCTATAGGAGGCAATTTCACCATGGACGTAGAGGACGCCGCAAAGGCGGCGAACCTCATCCGTCCCAATCATGTCATACCTATGCATTACGATACCTTCGAGGCGATAGAGGCCAATCCGGAGGAGTTCGCCGCCGCAGTCAGCGGGACGGTGGACGTGGTGATTATGACTCCCGGAGAGAGCGTCGAGTTTCCCCTGGTCGAGGTTTTGGATCAGTAACGAAGGCCGAATACCGGATGGTATATCCTCTCGTCGTGTAGGCACTGAGCCTGGTCTTCCAGGGCTTCCTGGGCTTTTTCGCCTAAACTGATAGATAAGATCGATGTCAGCACGTGCACCAGGAAGATCGGTCCGATCAGGCTGCTTCCGAATGTAGGGCTGTTGTCGCTGACGTAGAAAGACAGATCGGCGAATCTACATATAGGAGCTGCGGGGCTGTCGGTTATGGTTACGATGGCGGCCCCGTTTTTCTTCGCCCTCTCTACCGATTCGGTTACCTGAATGGCATAGCCTGGAAGGTCGCAGGCTATCACCATGTCCTCCGGTTTTATTCCCCGAGCCTGTTCTATAAGGGTTAAGGATCCCCTCTTCATCAGGATCCCGTTTAGAGCCATCTCCCTGAACCTGGAGAACATGGATTCGGCCACCATGGACGAGATTCCCCAGCCGGTGCAATATATATTTTGTGCCTTTTTGACGATGTCGCAGAAGAGGGTTATCTTGTCCTGAGAGAGCTGATTCCACGTATCGTCTAAATTAGCGTGTTCCATCTGGTGGATTTTATCGGGCAGGTCGTTCTCGTCGTTCATCACCCGATTCAGCCTCGCCGCCGGATTTACCTGCTCCAAAACGGCCTCTTTTAGCGCTTCTTTCAGATCCGCATACCCCTCGAACCCCAAAACCCTGGCCACCCTAACCATCTGGGCCTTTGAGACCTCCAGACGGTCAGCGACGTCTCCTATAGATATGAAGGCCGCCTCTCTCATGTGGGTCAAGAGGTATTCCACTACCCTTCGCGCCTTGGTAGGCATGTTGTCGAGATGGGACCTCAAGAGGTCCTGTAACTGTTGAGCCTCCAAAAAAACACCTCCATCCGAAGAAACTTGTACTCTAATACAGTTTAAGACGAAAGGATAGTTTAGTCAATTCTATCGGTCGAAACAACGAAACCACCGCTTGGTCAGAATGTTCTCGTTCCCGTCGAGTCAATCCAACAGTGCCGATATCACTTTCTCTATCTTTTCGACCTCTTCTTCGGTAATACGTCTGTTTTTATACCAGTATTCCCCCCCCGAACTTAGGTCGAAGATCTCCTCCAGGTAGATCCTCTCCCCCTCCAGGTGACCTCCTGAGGGGATCAGCGAACCGGGATCCACCTTAAGTATGTCGCCTAGTTTTCCGAGCAATTTTAACGAGGGGGTCTTTCTGTTGCCCTCGAGAGCTTGAACGTAGGTTCTGCTTATATCGGCTTTTTCAGCCAGCTCCAACTGGGTCATTCCGAGACTTTCCCTGAGCAGCTTTATCCTGAGGCCGGTGCTTCTAATCTTGAATCTCTCCCTCCTGTTTTTTCTCCGCAATGAATGTAGGAGTGATACGCCTCGTCGAAGAAGTCATATTCCAGTTCCATGGCCCTTCTGTAATGGCGCCGTGCTCTCTCTGGATCCGTTCCGTGGCGGTCGACCAGTTTCGCCAGGGCATTCGTCAGGATCCTGAACGATTCGGAGGAGTAGGTGTCGATCCATTCCATATAGCGTGATTTGGAATGGTCCCCTCGCTTAAGTTCGGTTCCTAGAAAAAGGTACAAAGCATCGCAGGGAAGTGTAGCCGCTGCGATGTCTCCGATCTCTTCTGTAGATGCAACCCTCAGCAGGAAATCGACGTAGTTGGACGTAGCCTTGGAGGGAGGGGAGTTTAGGGGAAAGCCCCATTTTTTCGAGTAGGCTCCGTGAAGCTTCAATTCTTCGAAGACTCCGTTGAGGAGGAAGAGGAATATCTCCATGGTCTCATCGTCTTGGCTTTTGGATATTCCGAAGGCGAACGCCTTTGCGTATGCTTTGAGATAGAAGGAGTCCTGGGATAGGTAACCTTGGAAGGTCTCCAGCTTCAGAGATCCCGTTTTAAGTCCCTGTATAAAAGGATGATCCAAACAGGCTAGAGCTACGTCCATGTTTTCGTCAAAAAGGACCGTTGATAATGTGACCATAAATCGACAAATCCCCTTTTTTCTAGAGTTTTGATGTGCTAAGAATGACTCTAACCGAACCTTCCGTTCTTGCCAAGCCTTTTATCCCGTGTGATAATCTTCGTCAGATGAAAAGACCTGTAGATGTCGTTGAGAGGGATGGTATCCTATGGATTTTAGAGAATTGGAGACTTTTATAGCTATAGTGGAAAAAGGCAGCATCTCCGCTGCGGCTGCCGCCCTAGGCGTCTCCCAGCCTGCGGTCAGCAAGAGGGTCGCCAGGCTCGAAAAAGAGATGGGGGCTACGCTGTTTGCCAAGGGGCACAAACATTCGAGTCTGACTTCTGAAGGGTCGGTTTTCTATAAGTCCGCTCTGAGGATGTTAGACTGTCGAAAAAAGACGAAGCTTCAGATAGCCGAGATCTCCGAGGAGCTTTACGGCTCGGTCACAATAAGCGCCAGCTCGATTCCCGGAGACTACATCCTCCCTACTTTTCTCGTAGAGTTTATCGAACGCCATCCGGGGGTGGACGTAAAGGTCCGAGTTGGAGATTCCCAGACGGCTTTAGAGGATCTGTCGTTACGCAAGGCCGATCTGGCCATCGTCGGTACCGATCGCTCTTTGCCCGGATTTTCCAGCGTCCCTTTCCTGAACGACGAGCTTGTGCTGGTGGTGGGCAGAAGACATCCTCTTGCTACGAAAAAGAGCGTCGGACTGGAAGAACTTACCTCGTTGAAGTTGGCCGGCAGGAGTTCGGGATCGGGAACCAGACAGATATGGGAGAGGGCCTACAGATCAGTAGAGGCTGGATCGAAGGATATTCCTCTGCAATTTGGTCACGCTTTGGCCGTAGTCAACGCAGTGGCCAGCGGTGCCGAGGCTGGAGTGGTATCCCGGGTGGCGGCGGAATCCAATCCGGACGTGGCTGTGGTCGCTTTCGAGCCTCCGGTCAGAAGGCCTTTCTACATGGTCTACGGCCTGTGTGAGACGAAGGCGGTGGAGTCTTTGGTGTCCTTCCTGATGGAAAAAGCGGAGAGCAGAGAGGTTTGACGATGGAAAACGAAGCGGTGAAAAATGTAAGATCCTTTCTGGAGTCCAAGGGCTACGACGGAACGATTCATCATACCGACGACACCATATTTACGGTGGAGGACGCCTCCAGGGCAGTAGGGGCTCCCCCTGAGGAGATATTGAAGAGTCTTGTCTTCATGGTGAGCGGCGATCCTGTTTTGGTACTGATGTCCGGTGATAACAGGGTCGATCCCAAGAGGATCGCCTCGGTCATGGGAACGGCTAACTCGAAGGTTAAGATGGCTCAACCGGATTACGTTTATTCCAATTTCGGCTATAAGGTGGGGGGCGTTCCTCCCGTGGGGTATCTGCCGTCTCTTCCTGCCCTGGTGGACGAGGAACTTAGTAGATTTGACGTAGTCTGGGCCGCTGCCGGCACTGATCACGACTTCTTTCCCATCTCGCCTGAGCTCCTGTTGGAATATACGGAGGGGCGAATGGTGTCCTTGAAAAAGTAGTATCGTCCATATAGAAAAAAGACGAGGGGGACTTTTTCCCCCTCGTCTGCGAGGTCAGCTTCTTCTTTCCGGGACAAGTGCCTCGAAAGCGTTTATATCCCTTCTGTTGAAATGCTGGGAGTATATCGGTTTCAGAAACAGCTCGATGTTTCTCATGGCGATTGCCTCCATGATGTGACCGCCTATCACCTGATGGTCCGGGGAGCTGAAGACTCCGTGGAGGTGGGGATACATCCCCTCTCTCCTGAAGCTTATGTCCCCCGAGAGAGAGATTAGCTCCATCGTTCCGTCGTAATTTTTCTTGAGATATTCTTTTCCGGTAAACCATCCGAAGGTCACGGATGAGATCATTCCTAGTCCGGAAATAACTACGGCGGAGTCTACATTGCTTCCCTGGCAGGCCGTGACGATACAACTGTGAAGGTTTTCTCCGTCCTCTATGTGAAGCGCCAGGAGTTCCTCTGTTCCACAATACTGCATGATCTCGCCCCCTTTTTTATATCGTGCCTTTTAACCGGTTCCTCTTGCCTTTATTGTACTATATAGAGGGCGTTTTCCCAAAAGTATCCAAGTCATGTCTTTCTATGGAGGGTCTACATGTCTTCTTATCTCAGCCTTGTAGCGGTGTTCTTGGTGGGAGTGGCGGCGGGGTTCTTGAACGTCACGGCGGGAGGGGGGAGCCTGCTGAGCCTGCCTATGCTGGTTTTTACGGGGCTTTCTCTTCCTATGGCCAACGCGACCAACCGTATCTCCATATTTTCCCAGAACACCGTGGCAACCACGAAGTTTTACCGGTCGGGGGTCCTCTCCGTCCGAGAGGCGCTGTCTTTAGCCCTCCCTGCGACGATAGGATCTGTGGTCGGCACATCTTTGGCTATAGAGTTAAACCCTAAAGTCCTTCAGATATCCATATCGATTTTGATATCCGTGATGGCTTTTCTTCTTCTGTTAAAACCGTCCATGTGGGAGAAGGAGAGGAGTAGGGATGTTCCTAGGCCTGCTTTGTTTCTCATCTTTTTTGGGATAGGGGTTTACGGTGGGTTCGTTCAGGCCGGAGTGGGGTTTATCTTCCTTTGGGCCCTTTCCGGGTTTATCGGACACGATCTCGTTCGATCAAACGCCCTCAAGGTCGCGGTTATCCTGTCCTATACGTCCATCAGCGTGGCTATGTTCGCAGCGAAGGGATTGCTGGATCTTAAGGTCGGTCTGGTGCTTGCCTGTGGCTCCATGCTCGGCGGGTATTTAGGGGCTCGTTTTGCCGTGTCCAAGGGTAGTCGGTGGGTTCGATGGATGGTTGCCGGTGCCGTTATCGTAAGCGCCTTCAAGATGATGTCTCAGGCCCTTTACTCTTGAAACAGGAAAAGATACGAGGCCGACCTTAAGGTCGGCCTCGTATCATCTTTGACAGAATATGTAATCCTGTAACTCCATTCCGGAAAGACCTGCCCCTATGGCCACCGATAGTTTCAGACGAGCCTTTTCGGGAGACAGGTCGCCTCCGTTCAATACCCCCATGTCGAAGAGTCGACTGGCGGATCCCTCGAAACAATATCTATCGACGACCCTGCCGGCCGAGCATCTCGAGGTAAGTAGAACCGGCACCGATGATCTTACCAGTGCCTTGATGGAGGGAATCCAGGCGGGAAATATATTTCCGTTTCCGAAAGCGGCCAAAACGACCCCGTCGGGAAGGTCGTCGGAAGACATTGCCAATGCCGCCAACAGACGTTCTCCGCCCCCTAGAGATGCCTGAATCAGCTCGACTCCTTTCGCCGGTGTCACGCCTTCGATGATCTTACCTCTCTTCGGCGCTCTTCGGAGCATTACGTCTTCGCCTATTATCTCTCCAACCGGCCCCCTGTCCAAAGCGACGAATCCGCTTCTTCTGTAGTTGCTTTCCTGCGTCATCTCGGAGGCAGCGAAGATGCAGTCTTGTATGCAAACCAAGACCCCAGCTCCCCAACATGCCTGAGATTTGGCGGATAGGAGCGCTTGGTATAGGTTTACGGAGGAATCCGTCCCTATTACGTCCGATGGATAGGTCGCACCGGTAAATATAACCGGTTGCGGATAGGCCCACATTAGATCGGCCAGATATGCCATCTCTTCGATGGTATCTGTGCCGCAGGTTATGACGATTCCCTGTATTCCGTCTATCACCAGCTTGTTCAGTATATCCATAAGGTCGGAGGTCATGCGTATGGAATAATGGCTGCTGGCCTGGTGACTCCAGTCTACCAGGTGGATTTCCTCGGCCATTTCCGGAGGTAGCCATTGGAGCATCTCCTCCGCCGTCACCTCCGGAGTATGGCCGTTTTTGCGCTCGGAGTAACGCATTCCGATCTCTCCTCCGGCCATCACCAACGCTATTTTCCCCCGATTAGACAATGCCTATGCCTCCTGTCCTAATATCCAAGGTCTTCGCCTACCAGGATGACGTGGGATTCCCGTCCCATGGTCGGATTTTCCATTATCAGCAGGGCTCTGCATACCGTCTTGGGAACGGGGCAACCTACGTGATACCCCAGCTTGGCACAGGGAACTTCCAAACCGAGCCTGATGGCGTTCATCGGAGTGGCTACGTCCCTTACCCTTCGTATGGCCGAGTCCACGTCGTTACAGACCTTGTTTATCCCCACGACGTAGATTATCTTTCCTCCGGACCAGCACATTCCGGCCAGCCTGTTACCGGTGCCGTCGATGTTCACCATCTTACCGTCTATGGTTATGGCGTTCGTGCTGGTAAGAAATACCTCGCTCGACAGTTCGTTCTTAAGTTTCTGTTTTTTATCCTCGGCGGTCAGAGAAGGATCCCAATGATGGTGTACCTTGTGTCCCTTTTTCTCCAGGGCCTCGAGGGCTCCGATTTCCCTTATGGTTACGGTTCCAGGCACCCCTACGGATGCGCCCTCGGGGATGAGTTTTAGCACCGCCTTCAGTGCTTCCTCCTTGGTGCTTACGTATGCGGCTCCATAGCCGCGTCCCTCCAGAGCCTTGACGATCGTCTCGCCCAGACGATTTTTCCACTCTGTGCGGATGTCGTCGAAAGCGGATGCCTGTTTTTCGCTCATGAATCCATACCTCCCAAGTATCTGGTTTCGTTTCATCACTGACGATAATGGCAGAGTTTCAAGTAAAAGTCCAGTCTCGAAAGAAGGTGTCAAGGTTCACAGCTTGACACCTTCCCGAGGTCGTTCTATACTATGTCGTCTCGTCGGGAGGGGTTGCCGTGGGTGCCGATAAGCTTGACATGAGATTCTACATAGCAGGTCTTTACGATCTTTACGGACCGGTTCTCACCGAGAAACAGAGGCGGATATACGAGATGCACGATCTTCAGGATCTGTCTCTCTCGGAGATCTCCGACGAGCTGGGGATAAGTCGTCAAGGTATATCGGATCAGCTACAGAGGGCTAGAGACCGTCTGGAAGAACTGGAGAATATCTTGGGATTTTTCGAAAGATCGGTGGTTTGGGATAGAGTCTACACCGATGTTCTGAGTTTGGTCGATTTGGAAAAGGACCGTCTGCCCTCGGATTTCATCTCCGAGATTCGGGCGATCCTGTCCGAAGCTGATTAGAGCGGCGAAGGGAGAGATTTGACCGTGTTCGACGCCCTGAAGGAAAGGCTTGACGGCGTTTTTGGTAAACTCAAGGGAAAAGGTAAGCTGACCGAGGGAGACGTACAGGAAGCCCTTCGGGAAGTCCGTAGAGCTCTTCTGGAGGCGGACGTCAACTACAAGGTCGTCAAGGGACTGGTCGAGAATATCCGCCTTAGGGCCATGGAGAGATCCGTCCTGGATTCCATTACCCCGGGACAGCAGGTCGTGGCGGTCGTCTACGAGGAACTGATGGATCTCATGGGCTCCGAGCCCAAGCCTTTGACCATATCGCCTAAACCTCCGACCTTGATGATGATGGTAGGGCTTCAAGGTGGAGGTAAGACCACCAGCACCGTGAAGTTGGCCAAACGGTTGAGTAAGGGACATAAACCACTTGTCGTGGCATGTGACCTTAGGCGACCCGCTGCGGTCGATCAGCTTAGGGTTCTAGCCGAGTCTGCCGGAGTAGGCTTTTACGGTCCGGAAAAAGGGGAGGCGGACGTCCTCAACGTGATAGACGGAGCGTTGAGTTACGCCAGAGACAGATTGATGGACGTTATCCTCTTCGATACCGCCGGTCGTCTGACGGTAGACGATGAGATGATGGCAGAGCTGGACGCCATGAAGGCCAGGATAGCCCCTCACGAGATTCTTCTGGTCGTGGACGCCATGACCGGGCAGGAGGCCGTCTCGGTATCGGAGGCTTTCCACAGTAGGATGGACCTTACCGGAGTAGTCCTCAGCAAGGTCGACGGTGACGCAAGAGGAGGAGCGGCTTTGGCCGTTCTTGCTACGACCGGTGTCCCCATTAAGTTTGCCGGTGTCGGAGAGGGAATAGACGCTCTGGAGGTCTTCGATGCCAAACGTATGGCGGAACGCATAATGGGTATGGGAGACGTCGTAGGGTTGGTGGAGAAGATAGAGCAGGCCACCAGCGAGGAGGATGTCAAGAGACTTTCCTCGTCTCTCAAGAAGAACAGACTGGACTTCGACGATCTTCTGGCTCAGTTCGAGCAGATCGAGAAGATGGGCCCTCTGGATAAGGTTATGGAGATGATCCCGGGAGCCGACAAGATAAAGGAACTGAAGGACGGGGAGATGGATCCTCGTAGGATCGCCAGGATGAAGGCCATAATTCAGTCCATGACGCCGGAGGAACGGAGAAGTCCTGCGGTGATCAAGGGAAGCCGCAGGCGAAGGATAGCCCAGGGATCGGGAACTACCGTTCAGATGGTGAACCAGCTTTTGAAGCAACAGAGTCAGATGAACGATCTCTGGAAAAAAATGGGCAAGGGGAAGGGACGAAAGAAGTTTCAGATGCCGAAGATCAAGGGATTCGGCGGTCTCTTCAATTAAATAAATAAAGTCACTCATGAGGCATGAAATCGGTTATCCGGTTCTATGACGTATCTATATCAGGAGGTGTTTCTAGACATGGCAGTACGTATTCGTCTCGCCCGTCACGGGCGTAAAAAGGCTCCTTTCTATCGTTTGGTGGTAGCGGACTCCAGAAGTCCCAGAGACGGTCGTTTCATCGAGCAGCTTGGTACCTACAACCCTATGACCGATCCCTCGGAGATCACCATCGACGGCGATAAGGCGGTCAAATGGCTTCAGCAGGGAGCTATCCCTTCCGATACGGCCAGAGGGCTTCTCAAGAAGACTGGAGTTTGGGAGAAGTTCGTCGAGAGCAAAGGTAAGGCGGAGTAGTCGTGCCTGATTACGGTGCCCTGGTCGAGTATGTAGCTCGGGCCTTGGTCACGAAACCCGAGATGGTTCAGGTGTCATCTCAGACGGTGGAGGATGGCACCGTGAAGGTTCTGGTGGACGTCGATTCCGACGATATAGGTCGCATGATCGGTCGTAGGGGGGCAACCATCAACGCTATTCGTCAGGTAGTACGGGCCGCTGCCGTCAAGTCCAGTGAGCGGGTCGACGTGGACGTTAGGGAGGATTAACGGTGAAGGGCGACGACCTCGTTGAAGTAGGAAAAATAATAGCTCCTCACGGGGTCAAGGGTGAGTTCAAGGTTTTTCCTCTTACCGATTTTCCCGATCGTTTCGAATCCATGGACGAGTTGGATCTGTACGACGGCAACGGGCGGTTCATCAAGACCGTCCCTATCTCCTCGGTTAGATTCAGACCGGATAAGGGCGAGGTCATGATAACCTCCCCGGAAGTACGCGACAGAGACGAGGCGGAAGCTCTGAGAGGTATGTTGGTAAAGGTCTCCAAGAGCGAACGCAGGGATCTGCCAGAAGGCGAGTACTGGATAGACGATCTCATCGGCCTATCCGTGATCGACGAAGGATCGGGCGAGGCTATCGGTACTCTGTGCGACGTCATGGTCACCGGGGGATCGGACGTCTATACGGTTAAACGCCCGGATGGACGAAACATGATGATCCCCGCCGTAGGAGAGTACGTCTCTTCCGTGGATATCGTTTCTGGGGTGCTCAAGGTAAAGAACATCGAGGGCCTTAGAGATCTATGAAGGTAACGGTGATAACCGCTTTTCCCGAGTTCTTTCGTGCCTTTTTCGAGACCAGCATCGTCGGTCGGGCCGTCGAGAGAGGTCTTCTCGAGGTTGACGTGGTGGATCTTCGCGACTACGGAGAGGGCTCCTACAGCAAGATAGACGATTATTCCTTCGGAGGTAATGGAGGAATGGTCCTGATGGCCGAGCCCTTAGCCCTGGCTTTGGAAGGGGTGAAAGGCGATCCCTACGTGGTCTATCCCAGTCCCCAGGGAGTTCCTCTTACTCAGGAAACGGTGGAGACACTGTTTTCCAAGGGGAACGTCGTGATAGTCTGCGGCCATTACGAGGGGATAGACGAGAGGTTTGCGTCGTCCCGGGTCGATCTTGAGCTGTCGGTAGGTGATTATGTCCTCACGGGAGGAGAATTGCCTGCCATGGTGATAATCGACGCGGTATCCCGCTTGGTTCCAGGAGTGGTCGGAAAGGGACGATCCGTAGAGGAGGATTCCTTTTTCAGAGGTATGCTAGATACCCCTCATTTCACCAGACCGTCGAGCTGGAGGGGACAGGACGTCCCAGACGTCCTGCTGTCCGGTAACGATGGGGCTATAGAGGACTGGCGTCGTAGAGAGGCGGTTCGTAGAACTCTCGAGAGACGTCCGGACCTTTTGAGCCGTTCCGGTCTTTTGGGGTATATGGATAAGAACGCGTTCCTGATGCGTCCTTTATCGGAGGTACCGTCTCCTTGGGAAATTCGTTCGATAGCTCGTGCCTGCAGTTTTTACGGTGTCTCCAAATTGCTGTTCCCAGTAGAGGACAGGGATGTACGGGACTCGGTGCGATCTTTGATCCTGAAAGAGGATCTCGGGGCTCTGGTAAAACTTTTCCCATCTGTGGCTAGGGCTTTGCGATGGGTCTCCGATAAGGAGAAGGCAGTTCCCTATGTAGTAGGGTTCAATGGTTTTAACTCGAGTGGTCTTTCCTGGCTTGAAATCAAAAGGGAGATCCTCGAGGTCTCCAGGCCGGTGGTATTCATGGCCGGTGGAGACGAGAAGGATTGCGATGTAACTATGCGTCCTGTCGCGGGAGATGATCGATCTCGATCCGCTCTTCCGGTACAGAACGCCATTTCGGTTGTATTAGATCGCTTCTTCGGATGGCGATAAATCTTATATGTACACGACAGGGAGGGTTATGCATATGGATCCCAGAATTAGCCTGATAGAGCAGAAGTTCATGAAACAGGATGTCCCCCAGTTCCGTTCCGGCGATACCGTCAAGGTTCACGTTCGGGTCAGAGAGGGAAGCAGAGAGCGTATCCAGATGTTCGAGGGAGTGGTGATCGCCAGGAAACACGGTGGCCTCAGCGAGACTTTCACGGTTCGTAAGGTCTCCAGTGGAGTGGGGGTCGAGAGGATTTTCCCCCTTCATTGTCCCAGCGTGGAGAAAATAGAGGTCAAACGTCTCGGCAGGGTTCGCAGGGCCAAGCTTTACTATCTGAGAGAGAGAAGCGGTAAGTCCGCGAGAATCAGAGAGCGCAGGATCTAAACTTCTTTCGCGGTAGGGGCTTGACTGACCGCTTGGGCCTCTGTATAATACGCACTGTCCTAATGCGGGGGTGGCGGAACTGGTAGACGCGCAAGACTAAGGATCTTGTGGGCATAGCCTGTGGGAGTTCGAGTCTCCCCCTCCGCACCACTAAAAGAGCAAGGCCGGAAGCTTAAGCTTCCGGCCTTTTCTTATGTGTGCTCTCTCGGATTTTTACTCCAGAATATAGGCCTTCAAGATCACCACTGGTTCGATCGGAACGTCCTGGTGCGGTCCGAATCCACCGGTCTTTACCGCTTTTATGGCGTCCACGACCTCCCTGCCCTCCGTTACCTTTCCGAAAACCGCATAGCCCCAACCACGAGCGGTAGGAGCGCTGTGATTGAGAAAGTCGTTGTCTTTTACGTTTATGAAGAACTGGGCCGTAGCCGAGTGAGGGTCCTGGGTCCTGGCCATCGCGATGGTGTAAGCCTCGTTTTTCAGCCCGTTATCGGCTTCGTTCTCGACGGGGTCTCCTGTTTCCTTCTGGCTCATCGTCCCGTCGAAGCCGCCTCCCTGGATCATGAAGCCGTCTATAACCCGATGGAAGATTGTACCGTCGTAGAATCCCTTCTTCACGTAGCCGAGGAAATTTTCGGTGGTCTTAGGTGCCAGTTCCTCGTTTAATTCCAGTACGATATCTCCCTTGTTGGTCTCCAGTTTTACCATAAACTATCTCCTCCGTCGTCTTGATTGGCCTTGTTTATCCGGTCCGGAAGTATTATGCCCTATGCCTATCCTACAGTCCAGAAACAGGTTCGATTATTTTTCGTCCTCCTCTTTGCCTAGGGAACACCAATCCAGGTACCTTTCCAGAGGAATCGACGGATGTCCGTATCTGTTTCTGTGGAAGGACGACCCCCGGTTGTACTGTATGGCCTTGGATGGACACCAATGAAAACAGGATAGACATCCGGTGCAGTTCCCAAGCCAGGTGGGACGACCGTCGACTATCTTCACGTTGTCTACGGGGCATACAGAAGCGCAGATTCCACACCCTGTGCATTCGTCCGTTGAGAAGAACTTCGAGGCCCCTTTGGGGGCCGCTCTGAGGGCTCCGGTATTGATGAATTCGGACAGAATACCTAGCAGTTTATTCGGAGATCGGGAGCCCTTTCTCGTCAATACGGCCTCGATGACTCCGTCCATGGAAAGGTCGCCTTTTTGGACTAGACGCCTCAGCTTTTCTCCCGACGGCGGGTTGGAGAGAGGCGGGTAGTTCCCCGGCATCTTTACGGAAAAGTAGGCGTCCAGCCTTATCCCCCTTTTCTCCAATATCCTGCGGCACTGTGCCGCGGCTCCCAGCGGTGTTCCGGCGCTGTCCAATACGAGGTATACCCAGCTGGACGGTTTTACCGATAGGCGGGACAGAAAACGATGAACTACGGCAGGTGCCCCGAAGGCGTGCACCGGATAGAATATGCCTACCGTCTCTCCGTCGGCATGGACGTCTTCGTCCATCAGTCCCACCATATTGTGTATCTCGTGTTCGCCGATCCTCTCCGATAGCCTCTCCGCCAGATGAAGCGTGTTGCCCGTGCCTGAGTAGACGTACATGAGATTCATCTAATTCCTCCCATCGAATATTTACGGTGATTTAGTCTCAGGATCTATCGATATATTAGTACATGATCGGTGGATTTTATAGCTGAAAAACAGCTCTCCTCATGGGTTATAATGATCGGAATTCGGATACGAAACGGAGATGGATTTGATGGATAGTGCCGGGGTGTTTTTCGCCTTGGGAGCGTCCCTGTGTTGGGGGACCGTTCCGGTTATATATAAGCTTGGAATGGGCAAGGTCCTGATGGAAAAGATGAACGCCATAAGGTCTTTCGGGTTTCTAGCCAGTTCCCTGATAATATATCGACTCGCCGGAGAAAGTTCCATGGGAGGCGCTGGCTGGGTCGTCTTGGTGGGGCTGGGGCTGGCGGTGCTTCTGGCCAACGTAGCAGGGGATCTGCTCTTTTTCATAGGTATCGATGCGGTAGGGGTTGGAAAGGCCACCGCCGTGACCTGTAGCTACCCTCTCTTCGTGACGGTCATATCGGTGCTTCTACTGGGGGAGTCGGTTACCTTGACGGCCATTTCCGCCACAGTCGCCGTCATAGTCGGACTCGTCCTTCTTCGAAGCCGTTCCGTAGAACAGGAGGAGGGATCGGGGGCCATCTTCAAGGGGGTTCTAGCCTCTTTAGGAGCCGCATTCCTCTGGGGTGGAAGCCTGGTCGTGACCAGGTGGGCGGTTCTGGAAAGCGATCTTGGGCCGGCGGCCCTCAATCTGTGGAGG
Source organism: Dethiosulfovibrio faecalis (assembly GCF_021568795.1). NCBI lineage: Bacteria > Thermotogati > Synergistota > Synergistia > Synergistales > Dethiosulfovibrionaceae > Dethiosulfovibrio > Dethiosulfovibrio faecalis. The sequence continues at coordinate 34,881 of NZ_JAKGUE010000004.1, read as the reverse complement.
GCGATCTTCTTTCTCCCCATTGCCTGGGGATGGTGGGGGTGTCGATATCTCTCCATGGAGAAGGCCGATCGCCCCGATCTCTTCAGGACAGATTCCAAAAGTTGGGTAGCTTTGGTGATAGCCGGAGCTTTGGCCCTCTCGGTAGGTGGTTTTTTCATCACCAGGGCGATGATGCTTGCTCCTGCCTCTTTGGTAAGCCCCATAGCGGCCACCAGCCCTCTGATAGCCACCATATGGGGCAGGTTGCTCTTCTCCGAGAGGTTGTCTCCCTCTCAGATCCTCGGTGTGTTTTTGATCATAGCGGGCTCCGTGGCCATAAGCCTCTAGTTTCCCGTCCTCCAGCAGGCGACCATCCTGTCATTTCCCATGTCCTTCATAGGAGGGGTCTTCTCGCAGACGTACATGGCTTCCGGGCAGCCTTTTCTAAACGGACAGCCGCTGGGGGATGGGGTCCTGTCCTTCGACGTCCGCAGCACCATCTTCTCGTTCAAACTCGGCATGGCTCCGTAAAGCGCCTTGGTGTAGGGATGGATCTGCTCGGATACGATATCGTCGGAATTCCCCGTCTCGCATAGCGATCCTCCGAAAAAAATCGCTGTCTTCCGGGCTATGGATCGCGCCAGGAGGAGATCGTGGGTGACGAAGATCAGAGACATACCGCGGTCCACCCTTTCTCGGAGTAACCTTATGACTTTGTCTCTCGTGGATATGTCCTGCATGCTGGTAGGTTCGTCGGCCAGAAGCAGTTCCGGGTCGTTGATTAGGGCTCTAGCTACCGCTATTCTCTGTCTCTGTCCTCCTGACAGCCCTTTTTTAACCTTTCGGTTCCCCAGGTTTTTCGAGTCCAGCCCCAGTTGCTCCATCAGTTCGACGGCGTGTTTTTTACCGGCCTCTTTGTCGTTTCTAGGGTGAAGAAGGTCCCAGGGCTCTCTGACTGTATCCAGGGCGGAAAGGCCCGGCGGAAGTCCTCCGTATACGTCTTGAGGAATGAACCCGCACCTTCTCCTGACGGCTATCGTCCCCTTTTTGTCCAGTTCGGAGATGTCTTCTCCGAATAGAGAGATCGCTCCGGAGGACGGAGGCTGGAGTCCCAGGATGGCCCTCACCAAGGTGGTCTTTCCGCACCCCGACTCTCCGACTACGGCCAGAGACTCTCCCCGTCCCAATTTTATGGAGAGTGGTCTGAGAGCTCTCACCGATTTATCCCTGCCTCGGTAGACGACTTCAAGTTCGTCGGTCTCCAATATAACGTCTTTCATCGTTCCATCTCCTCCTGAGCTCTCAAAAGGGATTTCGTGTGTTCGTCGGTGGGATGGCTCAGGATTTCCTCGACCGTTCCGTGGTCTACTAGTTTCCCGTGACGTAAGACCGCTATCGAGTCACATATCGACGATGCCAGGGCTATATCGTGGGTCACCAGTACCATGCCCATGTTTCTCTTCTTGACGGCTCTTCTCAGAAGCGATATCACCTCTGCCTGGGTTATAACGTCCAGAGCCGTGGTCGGTTCGTCCGCCAGGAGGAAATAAGGAGCACAGGCCAGGGCCGTAGCTATGGCCGCCCTCTGTTTTTGCCCTCCCGACAGCTCGTGAGGGTATCTCTCGTAGGCGTCTTCAGGCAGCCCCACCTCGGATAGCAGCCTTCTGACTTCCTTCGAGGATTCGCCGATAGGTATATCCGAGTGCTCCAGCAGGACCTCTGCGATCTGATACCCCACAGTCAATACCGGTGTGAAACCGTTCATCGCTCCCTGAGGAACCAAAGAGATCCTGTCCCACCTGAAAAGACGCATCTCCTCCTCGTCCAGGGAGAGCAGGTCCTGTCCCTCCGAGGTGATGGTCCCTTTAACGAAGGTCCCTTTCGGCAGAAGCCTCAATATGGCCATCAGAAGGGTGCTTTTCCCGCTTCCCGATTCTCCGACCAACCCCAGTATTTCCCCCATCCTGAGGGATAGAGACACGTCGTCCAGGGCGGGAGGGGAGGACGAAGGCGAATTGGGGTATCTGACGCTGAGGTCGGACAGGTTTACCATCATGGCGACCCCTCCTCGGATATTTTTCCGAAATCCAGAAATATAAGACAGACCAGGACTATGCCGAGCCCGGGAGGCAGGAGGAGCCACCATGCTCCGGCGGAAAAGGCTCCGAAGCTGTGGGCCTCGTGGAGCATCCTTCCCCATGAGATCACACGGGGATCGGAAAGCCCCAGAAAGGATAACCCCGCCTCGGCCAATATGGCGCCCGGGACCCCCAGGGCTACGTTTGCGGCCATTATAGGCATCGTCTCCGGCAGTATGTGTCTTCTCAGTATATAGCCCGTCGGAGCTCCTAGAGCTCTCAGTCCCTCCACGAAGGGAGATTCCCTCAACGACAGAACCTGGGCCCTGACCGTACGGGCCGTGCCCATCCATGAAAACAGAGAGAGTATGACGATCATCTGTATCAAGCCCTTTCCCCACAGGGAAGCGAGTACCATGAGTATAGGAAGGGTCGGTATGGACATGAATAGGTCGACTACCCTCATGATAGCCCCGTCTATCCAGCCTCCCCTGTATCCGCTGATCATCCCAACCGTCAAACCCAGGATCGAGGCTATGGCCGTGGTGGCCAGTCCTACCACGAGGGACACCTTGATGCCGAGAAGGAACAGCAGAAAGACGTCCCTTCCCCTTTGATCTGTGCCTAAAAGTCCCCATCTCTCTCCGGGGAGGTGGAGGGTCAGATCGGAGGAGACTGGGGCTCCTGTGATCTCGGCTCGATACGCCCCCTCTCTCGGAAACAGATGCTCCATCGGATCGTCGAAGGGGGACATTCCCAGGTTCAACTTGAACGACATGTCTCGGTCGTCCAGGTCGATCTCGTTTTTTCCTCCTGACAGGTCGATCAGTTTTAACGGGCTCTCAGGGGTTTCCCATATGATTTCTCCGGAACACTTATCTGGCAGGACAACCGTGCCGGATAATCTGAATCCTCCCGGAGGCTGACTAGCCCATTCTATCTGTCCCGATCTTTTTCCATCGATATCCAACGTCACGCTGGGCGGAAGATCTCCGTCTATCCATAGAGGTTTCGAGAAGGGTGGGGCTACTGAGTCCACCGATAGGTTCATCACTGTAGGTCCTGAAAATCCCATGATCGACAACCCCACCAGAGCCCAGAAGCTCCATCTTTTAGTTATTTTGAAGTTCATCTAATGGTCCTCCCCAGCCTTACCCTGGGATCCACCAGTTCATATGCGGCGTCGGCCAAGAGGTTGGAACCCACCGTAATCAAAGACAGCAGGTAGAAAGCGGCACCGGCGGAGGGGTAATCGTGTCCGATCACCGATTGCAGCAGGAAGGCTCCTATGCCGTGAAGGGAGAACACAGCTTCGGTTATCACCGCCCCTGATACCAGCGATGGCATGGACATCAGAAGTATCGTCAGGATTGGCGGCAGTATGGATCGGAAGGCGTGTCGCCATATTATCCTCTTTTCGGACAGCCCTCTCGCTTTGGCCATCAGGATGAAGTCCTCCTCTAAAACCCGAACCATCAGGTTCCTGGCGTACAGAGCCCATCCTCCGAATCCCAGGAGGATGAGGGAACCGGCGGGAAGGACGAGGTGCCAGAGGTAATCGATCAGAATCTGGAGGGGCTCCGTCGGCGGTGGAACCGACACCGATCCTCTGAGGGGAAATAGAGGAAGGCCGTAGGCCAGGGCCATCAAGAGCACCATCTGTACGAAAAAGGAGGGAAAGGAAAAGGACAGTGCGCTCCCCCATAGGACCAGTTTCTCCGTCCATCCGCCTTTTCTCGTCGCGGCCTTTACCCCCAGCCATATTCCAGATGCGGCGGAACCTAGAACGGCGATTCCCATGAGCGCTATCGTGTTGGGAAGCCTGGAGGCGATTTCCCCCCACACCGGCTTTCTCGATATGAAGGAAATCCCGAAGTCCAACGTCAGGGTTCTTTTGGCGTAGGTCAGAAATTGACTCCACAGAGGACGATCCAGACCGTACAATTCCTTTAATTTATCCTTGGCCTCGGGTGAAAAGCCGGGGTCGACGATGGACGATACAGGATCGCCCGGCATAATCCTGAACAGGAGAAAGTTCAGGGCGAGGACCGCCAGCATTATCGCTGCGGCCCCCGCAAGTCTCCTGATCCAATATCCTTCGCCGACTGATGGACTCAACGGCGGTACCTCCTGTAATGTTTGTTCGAAGAGAATCTAACGAACTCACCGGGTCTGTAGTCCTTTAGAATGAAGGGCCCCGAGCCGATGAGCCCCCCGTCCTCCATTGGCTGCCAGCTTTTCCAGTCGTCTATCTCTCTCAGAACTTTAGCAGGGAGAACCGGAAGTCCCGCTATATGGTGAAAGTGCCAGTAGCTGATCGAGTCCATCGTAACAGTCAAGGTCGATTCGTCCGGGGTCTCCACCGCCATAAGATCCGATACGTTGTCGAAGAACCGTGGAATCTCGTTTTCCGCGATATATCGGATAGTCTCCGCCGGATCGGAGGAGGTCAGAGGCGAGCCGTCCTGCCAGAGGAGCCCTTCCTTTAATTTGAAGGTTATCCTGGTCACCTCGCCGCCGTCGATCGTTACGGTCTCGACCTTCCAGGACTCGGCTAGTCCCGGTCGGTCTCCCAGAGTCGTAGGATCTATCTCGATGAGGGAGTCGTATATCAACCCCAGGACCTTCCACGCCGTGGCGCTGGAGGATGTGAAGGGGTTGAGGGCTCTGGGATCGTCCTCCAGGGCCATCTTGAACCGATCGTGTCCGTCTCTGTGGGCCGACAGAAGGGTCCATATGGAGTCCACCGAGGTCGCGGCGGTAGCGACAGTTCCGGACCACCCCTTGCCTACGGCTCCTACGGACGAACGACTGTATATGGGAACGACAGGTACCAGGTCGGAAAGGAGTTTCTGGGATTGGTGAGCTGCCGCCATAGCTGATTCCTCATCTGGTGCGTAGCGCAGCCTTTCGAGAGCTTCGTCCAGAATGGAAGATCGGACGCCGGGGAGATTGTATCCTCCTGGGACGTCCATCGACGAGTGATACAGAGAGTAGAGGACGTCGGGATCCCTAGTCAAGCTCCATGCCATGATGTAGCAGTCGAAGTTTCTGGCGTCGAGCCTCGCCAGCATGGTGGAGAAGTCCATCGGTTCCGCCTTCGTAGGTGTACCCAGAGCGGTCATCTCGTCGGCTATGCGGGATGCCAGTTCCGCCGTGGTGGGAGCCGAGTTTGCCGTGGGGGATATTATGGATACTGGCTTCAGAGGCTCTGAGGATTCGGGGGGTATTAACACCCCTTCGTCGTTCCAGCTCCAACCGGATGCCCTAAGCATCTCTCTGGCTTTCTCCCTATCGTATTTCGGTTGGGATGTCTCGGGGTCGTGATAGGGAGACACAGGAGGTAGGTATGAATACAGTGGCTCGGAAAAACCTCCGAAGAGCTCTCGTACCAACCTTCCTCTGGGAATGATCGTGTTTATAGCCCGTCGAAGCTCGACCCTGTTCCATGGATTTCTTCGGAGGTTCATCCCCATAGACAAAGCGTGAAAGCTTTTGGCCATGGACATCGAGATCCTGTCGTCGGCTTTTGAGAGCCTGTCGATTATCGCAGGGCTGGCTATGTCTCCTACCAGGTCGACTTCACCTTTCTCCAAGGCCAGAGCCCTGGCGTCGGGGTCCTTGATCACAACCATGTAGAGTTCGTCTATCGATGGTCCCTGGATTTTATCCGGATCGACAGAGGCGTTGGCGATTTGGGGCAGCACCGTTGCGGCAATTATAAGGACTAAGAGGCATCTTTTTTTCAAGACTTGCGTCCTCCTTTCTCTACTTTCTTTCCCCTCCGATTTTTCTGGCCCAGTAGACGAAGGGAGTATCGCAGGCTGCGACTATGAATTTCAACACATAGGTGGATAGGACGATCTCTCCCAGAACCCCTGTCGGGACCGTCCCATAGAATGCCACCAGTGTAAATATGACGCTGTCCAGCGCCTGGGAGACCATGGTGGAAAGGTTGTTCCTGAGCCACAGTAGACGGCCTCCAGTGCGTTCTTTCCACCAGTGGAAAGCCCATACGTCGTGGAGCTGGGAGGCTCCGTAGGCCATAAACGAGGCCAGAGCGAGTCTGGGCATCAGCTTGAATATCGTCTCCAGTGCCCCTTGGGCGAAATCGTCCGGATGAGGGTTGAACCACAGGGCCAGGTTCATTATTACCGTCATCGCTATCAAGGAGAAGAATCCGATGTAGACCGCCTGTTTGGCGTCCTCCTTGCCGTGGTTTTCCGACAAGATGTCGGTGACCAAAAAGGCCGATGCATAGACTATGTTGCCAAGGGTCGATGTTATACCGAAAAGGGATACCATCTTGACTACCTGAATGTTGGCCAATATGACCGATACCGGAATCCAGCACAGCAAGCCCTGTTTTCCCCAAAGTCTGTAGATGGCCATTATGCATCCGAAGTTCAGAAGCATCATGGCGAACCATAAAATTTCGTTTGACACGTAAAGATTCCTCCCTGTCGTCGATTCGAATTATGTCGCTCATTTTAACCCATAAAGACGATACGGTCTCTTCTCGGTATGTCCTTGATATTGCTTAGAAACATAAAAACGAACGTTATGTTACAAAATCCCTACATATAGGAACAGTTCTATACAAATAATTGACCTAAACGGTCCTGCTCGTTAAAATTTTTCACAGTGAATGCGTGGTATCCAAGTATCGACCCCGTCGCGTTCTTGGCGGGTATTTTTGTTCGGGAGGGTGTTTTTATGTCCGTGAGAAACGTTTTCAAGAGGGCGGGAGTTGCCGCAGGGGCTTTGGCTGTTTCGGCAGTTCTCGTAGGATCCGCCTTCGGATGTACCGCTATGATGGCGGGAAAGAAGGCCACCGTGGATGGATCCACCATGGTCAGTCACACGGCCGATGGATGGTACGATCATAGGCTTCAGATAATCCCCGGTCGTAAATGGGATAATGGAGCCACCGCTCCGGTTTACAAAAACCTATGTTATCAGACGATACCTATCAAACCTCTGAACAAAGTAGGCGAGATACCTCAGGTCGAGGAGACCTACACCTACTTCAACGTGGGATATCCCTTCATGAACGAGCATAAACTCATGATAGGCGAGGCCACCTGGGGTGGTCGCGAGGAGCTCTACTGCGACAACGGCTGGATGATGATCGAGATGCTGGAGGTCTTTGCGCTCCAGAGAGCCAAGACCGCCAGGGAAGCCATAACTGTCATGGGCTCTCTCGCCGAGAAATACGGTTACGGAGACGCTGGAGAGGGACTCTGTATAGCCGACGGAGACGAGGTCTGGCTTTTTGAGATTGCCGGGCCGGGACCTCTCTGGACCTCCGACAGCGGTAAACCCGGTGCCGTGTGGGTCGCAGCCAGGATTCCCGACGATGAGGTCAGTGTAATCGCCAACCGTTCCAGAATAGGCAGAGTCGACTTCGACGACGACGAGAACTACATGTACTCCTCCAACGTCAAGATCTTTGCCAAGGAGATGGGATGGTGGAAGGAAGGGGAGGAGTTCCTCTTCAACAAGGCCTACATGCCAGCTGAGGACTATGCCTATTCTCCGGTGTGTAGCCGCAGGGAGTGGCGGGCGCTTGATCTGATGGCGCCTTCACTGGAGCTCAAGTCCACCGAGGCCCAGTATCCCCTTTCGGTCAAGCCGGACAGAAAGGTCTCTGCCGAGGATCTTATGACCATAAACAGAGATCATTATCAAGGAACCCCCTATGATCTTGCCAAGACCAAGGCCGGAGGCCCCTTCGAGTGTCCCGTGCTCTACAGGCCAAACAGGGATCAGAAGCCTGAGGGAACCGAGCACACCTACTGGGAGAGGAACATCAGCATTTTCCGTTGCTCCTACAGTCACGTAGCCCAATCCTGGAGCGATCTTCCCGATCCGGTGGGAGGGGTGCTATGGTTCGGTTTGGATCAGCCTCTCACCACGGTCTACGTACCTGTGTTCTGCGGCGTGACCGAGGTCCCCGAGAGCTGGGCGACCGGTATGCGCCACAAGATGGATCGCAACAGCGCCTGGTGGGCCTTCAATTTCGTGTCCAACTGGGCCACGATCAAGTGGAACCACATGATCGTGGATATCGCGGACGAACAGGAGAAGTTCGAGAGTCGTTTCCTCGCCGAAGTGCCCAAGCTCAGGGACGAGGCGGCCAAAGTCTACGGCAAGGATCCCTCCAAGGCCGTCTCCATGGTGACCGACTATACCGAAGAAGCCATGGAGGAAGTGGAGGCCAGATGGTGGGCGCTCGGAGATGAGTTGGTCGGTAAATACAGCGACGGTTACGTAATGACCGACGAAGGTTCCCAGGAAGGAGCAGGCTATCCTACCTGGTGGTTGAAGGACGTTGGATTCGGAGCCACGTCCAATCCCTCCGATCCTAAATAAAAATCGTTCTGCTGAGCTATCGATGACGGGAGGAGGGGCTGAAGAGCCCCTCCTCCCGTCATCATTTTCTTTTCATCCTGAAATATCCGCCTAAACAGCTTTTTACGTCGAAAACGGTCACGAAGGCCAGGTGTTTGATCATCCTGGTTATCTCCGGGATGTCCTTTCTATTGCATATTATCTTGATTATATATCTGGGGCCGTTTTTACCCTCACCTCTTATCATCGTAGTGCCGAAACCTCTGTCTCTGAGGTCGTCTACGACTTTCAATGTCTCGTCGCTACATGGCGCCATCGCCTCCAGCATCGTGTAGCCTTTCATGAACTTGTCCTCCATAAAGGCCCCTACATAGTTCCCGAAGGCGTATCCTGTGCAGTAGGCCAGTAGTTCCATGGTCTTGAGGGTGCGACCGCCTCCAAGTATGTGACTCAGTACTGCCATATATATCATGATCTCGAAGAAGCCTATGACGGTGGCGGCTATCCTATGTCCTCTAACCAACTGGAGAATCCTGAACGTGCCGAGGCTAACGTCGGTTACTCTGGCTAAGAATATCATTGCCATGCTGAGCAGAAGAGCGGTGTCGATCAATGAAATCACGGTCCTTTCTAGTGTCTTTTTTTCGTTTTCCTGTGCTATGCTTAGTCGTGAGATAAAGCTTCGATACGGAGGCATTTCAGCCTGCGTAAATATATTTTCGGGAGGTCTTTCATATGAAAAGATGCACCGTCCGAGTTGGGAAGCTATTTTTTGTCCTGATGGCGATACTGGCCTTTTCCACGCCATCTTGGGGCAAGGATGGAACCGCCAATATAGTGGGTTTCAACGATATGCACGGGAAGATATTTTCCTACGAAGCCACGGTAAAGGTTGACGGCGAAAAGGTCAAGGAAGACGTCGGAGGAATAGCCAGAATGGCCTCGGTTATAAGGGAGATAAAATCTCAATCTCTCGGTAACGTCGTCGTGGCTCAGATGGGTGATACGGTTGAAGGTCCGCTTTTCTTTTTCTTTCATGGAAAAGCAGAGTTGGCCGGAATAGACGCGATACCGGTGGACGTTGGAATTCCTGGCAACCACGAATTCGATCTGGGAGCCGACGTGTTCGGCCAGTTCGTAAGGACCGCCTCCTTCCCCTTGATATGCGCCAACCTGGATACCTCCAGAGATGACTGCGAGCTGCCGCCTACCTGGACGACCACTCTGAAAAACGGTCTTAAGGTAGGATTTTTCGGTCTGCTCTGTACTGAACTGGCATCTCTCTCCAGTCCCGGCCCTGATATCGCGGCAGGCCAGGATCTGATCGCCGTTTCCGAAAAATGCGTCGAGGACCTCCGAGAACGGGGATGCGATGTCATAGTAGCGTTAACCCACGTGGGAATCGACTCAGATAGAACACTGGCCGGATCCGTATCGGGAATACATGCCATCTTGGGAGGGCACAGTCATACAGTGATGGAGTCTCCGGAGATAGTGGAGGGCCCAGATGGATGGAGGACCATGATAGGACAGGCCGGTGCCATGGCGAGGTACGTCGGTTCCATGGCGGTAACGGTCAAGGACGGAAAACTCGACGTCGAAAGATCGAGCTGGAAGCTGATCGAGATGCGTCAATCTATTCCCAAGGCTCAGGACGTCGAGTCTGCAATAGAGCCTTACGGAGAGGAGCTTAAGAAAAACCTGAGCAAAAAAGTCGGAATCTTCGCTGCCGATATGGACGCCACCAAGCTCGTGGTGAGGGCCCGTGAATCCGCATTAGGAGACTACCTGGCCGACGGACTTCGTTGGAAAGCCGGAACCGACGTGGCCTTCGTGAACGGTGGAGGTATCAGAGGAGACAGAGTATTCCCCGCCGGAGAAATTTCCTACAACACGATAATGGAAATCTTCCCTTGGGGCAACACTATGCAGACCTTCTCTTTCTCCGGAGCGGAGCTGCGGGAAGTGATGGAGATATCCGCCTCGGCTCTCAAGGGGACGGACGATGAATATGATCCGGCCGTGAGGGCTCCTAGCGGAGCTTTTTTACAGATCTCCGGTTTTAGAGTGGTCCTTGATATCACCAAGGCCCCTGCACTGATAGACAACGATTCCAATTTGATCCGCTCGGGAGCCCGGGTAGTCTCCATGGAGATAGAGAGGGACGGTAAAAGGATTCCTTTGAAGGACGATGAAATATACACAGTTGCCACTTATTCCTGGACCGGAGGAGGAGGGGACAAATATTATCCTTTCGCCCGTAAAAAAGCCGCCGAATCCTACGTTACCGACTCGGACGTTTTGGCTGAGACCATAAGACACACCGCGGGGATAGTGGAAAAATCCAAGGACGGGCGCATTGTGGTGAAAAAATGAAGTTAAGGTTTTAGGTTTAAGGGTTTTCTGAAGTAGCTTTGGTCTTTAAGCAGGTGTGCCATCGATGGCGCACTTGCTTTTTTTTGCGTCCTGTTGTAGGATGTTCTGAACTTAAAATCATAGCTTGGTTTTTTAAGAAACCTTAGTTTTGTGGAGGTGCCTATGTATCAGGTCGCTTTAAGTCTGTCAGATGGAGCTTCGAAGAGTTGTCTTTCGACGATCGATGGAGTCGATATCGAGGGGGAGCTCGTATTCACCACCGCCTATCCGGGATACTCTCAGTCCATCACAGATCCTTCCTATCACGGTCAGATTTTGGTGTTCGCCTTCCCCTGTATAGGAATATACGGACTGGATCAAGTGGATTTTCAGAGTTCCAGACCTTGGGTTAAGGCCGTGGTCGTCCAGAGACTTCAGGATACGGAGGGGACTTTGGAAAAATGGTTGGCCGAATGGGGTGTTCCCATTATAACCGGGCTAGACTGTAGGTCTTTGGTCTTGAAGTTGAGGGAAATAGACACTCCGATGGCCAGAATATCCAAGACGGGAGAGCCCCCTGTCGTCGATACTTTGGGGGCGGGCCTCGTTTCTGAAGTCTCCTCTTCGGCGGTGCGAAATTATGGAGCCGGTACCCTCTCCGTGGCCTTGATCGACTACGGCACGAAGATGGATATAGTCAGGCGTTTGGTCGACAGAGGGTGTTCCGTGACCCTTTTGCCTCATTCAGCCGCCCCTCGTCTCGTACTTGATGGGGATTTCGACGGAGTCCTGCTCAGCAACGGTCCCGGCAATCCATCCCTTTTGTCCGAAGAGATAGGCGTTGTGAGAGAGCTGTTGGGAAAAATTCCTATCCTAGGTATCTGTCTCGGTTGTCAGATATTGGCTTTGGCCTGCGGTGCCGAGACCGTCAGGCTGCCCTACGGACACAGGGGAGGAAATCACCCAGTTTTGGATCTTCATACCGGCAGAGCCATGGTGACCAGCCAGAATCATGGTTACGCCATAGATGAGTCCAGTTTGAAAGATACAGGTCTGGACATTTCCTTCCGTCATCTTTCCGATGGAACCGTGGAGGGAATCTTCGATCCCGCTCTCCGCATTTCCGGGGTACAGTTCCATCCGGAGGCGGGGGCCGGGCCTCTGGACGGACTCTGGATATTCGACGATTTCGTAGACACCCTGAGGAGGATTTGATCGATGGACCTTATCGAGAAAATACTGGTTATAGGTTCGGGGCCCATAAGGATAGGACAGGCCGCCGAGTTCGATTATTCCGGGAGTCAGGCCTGTCGAGCTCTGAAGGAGGAGGGGTACGGCACGATCCTGCTGAACAGCAACCCCGCCACCATCCAGACCGATACGTCTTTGGCCGACATGGTCTATCTACGTCCTCTTACTGTGGAGTCGGTGGAGGAAATTCTCACGGCTCATAAGATCTACGGTGTTGTCGCTACCTTGGGAGGACAGACCGGCCTGAATCTCTGCGTGAGTTGTCAGGATATGGGCCTCTGGGACCGTTACGGTGTGAGAGTGCTGGGGACCTCTGTGGCGTCCATCCTGAAGGCGGAGGGTCGGGAGTCCTTTAGAGACTGTGTTAGCTCCATAGGGGAGCCTGTGGTGGACAGCGCCTACGTGGGATCGGTGGAAGAGGCCCTGGCCTTCGCGGAAAAGACACCCTTTCCCGTGGTGGTAAGGCCCGATTTTACCTTGGGAGGAACCGGCGGAGGAGTGGCATGGGATGAGCCTTCGTTGAAAAGGATAGTCGTGGAGGGGCTTAAGGCGTCTCCGGTATCCAAGGTCCTGGTGGAGAGGTATCTTAAGGGATGGCGGGAGATAGAGGTAGAGGTCGTCCGGGACGGATCGGGAAATTCCCTGGCAGTCTGTGGCATGGAGAACGTCGATCCCATGGGGGTGCACACCGGAGATTCGGTCGTGGTATCCCCGGTCCTGTCCCTGAGCGACAGGATCTGGCAGACCCTGCGCTGTTCGGCCCTCAGGATAGTGGATGCCCTGGACGTAAGGGGAGCCTGTAACGTTCAGTTCGGACTAGCTCCCGATGGGGATGAATACGTCGTCATAGAGGTCAACCCGAGGGCCAGCAGATCCAGTGCCCTGGCCAGCAAGGCGACAGGATATCCCATCGCCAGGATAGCCGCGAAGATCGCCCTGGGGCGATCCTTGGGCGAGATGCCAAACCCTGTGACCGGCACGGGCAGCGCGATGACAGAGCCGGCACTGGACTACGTGGTGGTAAAGGTTCCACGCTTCCCCTTCGATACATTCGACACGAAGGACCGCTCCCTAGGGACCAAGATGAAGGCCACCGGAGAGGTCCTGGAGATGGGGCTTAGCTTCTCCGAGGCTTGGATGAAGGCCATGAGGTCCCTGGGAACCGAGCCCTGGCGTTTCTCCGTCGACGGGGCCTGTCTGTCCAACGAAGAGCTACAGGAAGATCTGACGATTCCGACCGACAGAGCACTGCTTTCCTCCATGGAGCTTTTCAGAAGAGGCTATTCGACGGATCGTTTGGCACGGAGGTCCTCCATCGCTCCTTGCTTTTTGAATTTCCTCGAGGAGATCGTATCCATGGAAAGAGCCATCTCCTCCGGAGGGAGGCTGGACGAATTCGTATTGAGAAAGGCTAAGTCTATGGGGTTTTCCGACAGGGCCGTCGCCTACTGGGCCGGAGTAGAAGAGGGAGATGTCAGGGATCTTCGGAGGACGAAGGGGATCGTTCCGGGATATCGCGAGGTCGACGGTTGCGCCGGGGAGTTTCCCGCCGGGTCCGGTTTCTGGTACGGCAGCTACTCTGCCGAAGGAGATATCTTTTCCGCCCCCTCAGGGAGTTCTGTGGCGGTCCTCGGTTCCGGTTCCATAAGGATAGGGCAGGGGGTCGAGTTCGATTACTGTTGCGTGAAGGCTGTTGAGGCCCTTAGACGGCGGGGGATCCGGGCGATTATGGTGAACGATAACCCCGAGACGGTGAGCACCGATCACGATATATCCGACGGGCTCTACGTAGAGCCATTGACTGCCGAGGACGTCGAAGCGTTGCTCGATAGGGAGGGAATCTCCTCTGTATTCGCCTCCTTCGGCGGGCAGACTTCCCTGAAGGTAGGGCTGGATCTGGAGGCCAGAGGTAAGGAGCTTGTAGGAATCTCAGGCGATACGGTGGTTCAGGCCGAGGATAGAGGGGCTTTCGTATCATTGCTCGATAGGCTGTCTATTCCCTATCCTAAAGGGATTGCGGTACGAGACGTGAAGGAGGGACTGACCTGCGGCGATGGCATCGGCTATCCTCTCATGGTTCGTCCCAGCTTCGTCATAGGAGGGGCGGCCATGAGAGTGGTTTCCCGTCCTCAGGACTTGGAAGGGGTTCTGGAAAGAGCTTTTTCCGTCGATGCCGATCAGGAGGTTCTGATAGATCGATTCCTCACAGGCAAGGAATTCGAGGTGGACGTAATCTGTGACGGCGAGGACGTGTTCGTACCGGGTATTTTCGAGCATCTGGATCCGGCCGGGATCCACTCGGGGGATTCCATGGCGGTGTTTCCCGATATATCCTTGAACGAGGAGATGCGTTTGGAGATAGCGAATATCTGTGAATCTATCGGGAAAGCGATGAACGTAAAAGGACTTTTGAACGTTCAAATGGTGCTTCACGGTGGTCGACTGTGGGTCATAGAGGCCAATCCCAGGGCAAGCCGAACCGTTCCAATTGCGGCGAAGCTCACGGGATTGCCCTTGGTGGATATAGCGGTAGGCGTGGGGTTGGGAGAGCCCCTTTCGTCTTTCGTCGTTCCCGGAATTCATCGTCATCGAGGACCGATGGGGGTCAAGGTTCCGGTTTTTTCAACAGAGAAGATCCCAGGGGCAGAGGTGAGACCCGGCCCGAGGATGAGCTCTACCGGGGAGTCCCTGGGGTTGGGCGAGTCTTTAAGCGAGGCCTTGAGAGAGGCCTGGATCGGTGCCGGGTGGTCCGTCCCCCGTAAAGGCAGAGTCCTCTTCTCCGTGGACGACGGTAAAAAGGCGGAGGCCTGTGCCGTTGCGGCTCTTTTCGAATCCAAGGGATGGGAGGTGGAAGGGACTCCTGGGACCGCATCCTTCCTCTCCAGATGGGGGGTGTGCTGTCGTTCTGTCGTTAAAGAGGATGGACTGTCGGCCTCCTTGAACGATGGACGATGGGATCTGGTGGTAAACCTTCCGGGGCCCGATCTTGGGGCTATTAAAGAGGGAGCGGGGATAAGGAGAAATGCCATGGAAACGTCGACGCCCTGTCTTTTCTCGCTGGAGGCGGCGTCGGCTGTGGCGATGGCGTTAAACTTGACGTAGTTGGTGGGGTATGCTAGTCTGACGTCGCAATACAGTGGACTTTACGTCTATCTTCAGGAGGCGATGCCATGAACGGCAAGGTATATATGGATTATGCCGCCACTACCTTCGTCAGACCGGAGGTCGTGTTGGCCATGATACCCTACCACTCGATTTCCTTTGAAAACCCTTCGTCGCTTTACAGCTACTCCGATGGTAACAGACGAGCTATAGAGGAAGCCAGAGAAGCGGTGGCCGACCTTATAGGAGCGTCGTCTGAGGAGATTTTCTTCACCGGCGGCGGTTCGGAGGCGGATAACTGGGCCCTTAAGGGGTTGGCTTTCTCTCGGGCCGGCAAAGATAAACGACACCTGATAACTACCGAGACCGAACACCATGCGGTGCTCCATTCCATGGAATTTCTGGAGAGGATGGGTTTTCGGGTCACTTACCTTCCCGTAGATTCGGAGGGATTCGTCTCCATCGATAAGTTGAAGGAGGCCATAAGAGACGACACCCTGTTGGTCTCGGTCGCGTTCGCCAACAACGAAATAGGCACCATTCAGGACATAGAGGCGATCGTAGAGGTCTGTAGGGACAGAGGTGTACTGTTTCATACCGATGCGGTTCAGGCCGCGGCTCACGTGCCTATAGACGTGAAGTCTATGGGGATAGATATGCTTTCCATGGCGGCCCATAAATTCTACGGCCCCAAAGGTGTCGGGGCCCTTTACGTGAAAAAGGGGATAAGATTGGAGAATCTCATACACGGTGGAGGTCAGGAGAGATCTAGACGGGCAGGTACGGAGAACGTAGCATCTATAGTCGGTATGGGAAAGGCCGCCTCCTTGGCCTCGGAGGAAATGGAGTTCGATTCCCTAGAGATCTGCAAACTTCGTGATCGTCTCATCGATGGAGTCATGTCCATCATACCTCATGCCAGGCTCAACGGTCCCGTGGGAAACAGGCGTTTGCCCAACAACGCCAACTTCAGCTTCGTCGGAATTGAGGGAGAGACCCTTCTGTTGGACCTGGACGATGCCGGGATAGCCGCCTCTACCGGAAGCGCCTGCGCGTCCGCCTCTCTCGATCCGTCTCACGTCCTAATGGCCATAGGGCTGTCTCACGAGATGGCCCACGGTTCTGTCAGGTTGACTCTGGGGCGGTCCAGCTCCGACGACGACGTGTCTCGAGTCCTGGAGGTTTTGCCCTCCATCGTGGAGAGGAGAAGAGCGATGTCTCCTCTTTGGGACGACTACATGGCCCGACGGGAGGTCCTGTGATGCTATACAGCGAGATCGTGATGGATCATTTCAGAAATCCGAGAAACGTCGGGGAGATTGAGAATCCCGACGGGGTTGGAGAGGTAGGCAACGCCAAGTGTGGCGACATAATGAAGATATATCTCAGGATAGAGGATGACGTCATAATCGACGTCAGATTTAAGACCTTTGGATGTGCCTCCGCCATAGCTTCCTCCAGCATGGCTACCGAGATGATAAAGGGCAAGTCCGTCCGGGAGGCCGCCGAGCTCACCAACAAAGCAGTGGCTCAGGCGTTGGACGGCTTGCCTCCGGTCAAGATGCATTGTTCCGTGCTGGCCGAGGAAGCCATAACAAAGGCTCTCAACGATTACCTGGGCAAAAAAGGGCGTCCACTGCTTCCCGAGAGGAACCAGAATCAGCTTGCCCACGATCACGGCAACCGATAGAGAGCTATAAAAAGAAAGAGGAGGAGGGGATTTCCCCTCCTCCTCTTTGCGTTCTATCTTTTCTTGAATCCCTTCAGGTAAAGCTCTCTTATCTCCGATATCAAGGGATATCTGGGGTTGTTGCCGGTGCACTGGTCGTCGAAGGCCAGCTCGCTCAGTTCGTCCACTTTGGCCATGAAATCCGCTTCGTTGACCCCTGCCTCCTCGATGGTCGAGGGGAGGTCGAGGTCCTTTCGTAGCTTCTCTATGGCTGAGATGAGCGCCTCTATCCTGTCGTCGTAGCTCTTGCCAGGCAGCCCCAGGTAATCGGCCACCTTTGCGTACCTCTCCTTGGCCTCGGGGTACTTGTACTGGGGGAACGCCGCCTGTTTTCTCGGTGCAGAGGTCATGTTGTACCTGATGACCTCTGTTATTAGTATTCCGTTGGCAACCCCGTGAGCCACGTGGAATGCCGAGCCCAGTTTATGGGACATCGAGTGGCACAGTCCCAAGAAAGCGTTGGCGAAGGCCATTCCGGCCATCGTCGCAGCGTAGTGCACTTTTTCCCTGGCCTCGGGATTGGAAGCTCCGTCCCTGTAGGACGCCGGTAGATAGGTGAAAAGGAGTTTCAGGGCCTCCATGGCTATGCCGTTGGTGTAGTCGGTGGCGGTGGTGGCCACCAGTGCCTCCAGGGCATGGGTAACCGCGTCTATCCCCGATGCCGCAGCCACTCCTCTGGGCATGGACAGCACCAGGTCCGGGTCCACTATGGCCATGTCAGGAGTGAGTTCGTAGTCCGCTATGGGGTATTTAACCCCTTCCTTATCGTCGGTTATGACAGCGAAGGGAGTTACCTCCGAGCCGGTACCGGAAGTCGTGGGGATTGCGACCATTATGGCCTTCTTCCCCATTTTAGGGAACTTGCAGACTCTTTTTCTTATGTCCATGAAGCGCATGGACAGTCTGTCGAAACGGACCTCCGGATGCTCGTAGAGCAGCCACATGATCTTGGCCGCGTCTATGGGAGATCCTCCGCCGAGGGCCAACACCACGTCGGGGTTGAAATCCTTCAGCCTCTCCAATCCCTTCTGGATGGTGGAGATGTCGGGATCGGGTTTGACGTCTGCGAAGATCTCGATCTCCATGCCCATGGCCTCCAGATGTTTGGTCACCTTGTCCGAGTAGCCCAGGTCATACAACGGGCGGTCCGTCACGAGAAACGCCTTTTTACGGCCCTCCAGCTCGTTCAACGACTCGGAAAGGCATCCGGGCTTGAAATAGACCTGGGAGGGGACGCGAAACCACAGCATATTCTCTCTTCTTTCCGCAACGGTCTTCAGGTTGATAAGATGACGGATTCCGACGTTTTCGCTGACGCTGTTGCCTCCCCAGGAACCGCACCCCAGAGTCAAGGAGGGCTCGAGACGGAAGTTGTAGACGTCTCCAATTGCTCCTTGGGAACTGGGCATATTTATCAGGACCCTGCCGGTGGACATCTTTTCGCTGTAGGTCTTTATCCTGTCCCTGTTGCTGGGCTGGGTGTAGAGAACCGAGGTGTGCCCCATCCCGGCGAAGACCACCAGTTTGGAGGCCTTCTCCACGGCATCGGAGAAGTCCTTGGCCCTGTAGAGTCCCAGGACAGGGGATAGCTTCTCGTAGCTGAGGGGTTCGTCGGAGCCTATCTTTTCCGCCTCTCCTATCAGGACCTTGGTGGTCTCGGGAACCTTGAAACCAGAGAGCTCGGCTATCTTGTGGGCCGGTTGGCCGACTATCTCCACGTTCAGCTTTCCGTCCTGGATTATAGTCCTTCTCAGCTTTTCCCTCTGGTCGTCGTTAAGTATTATGGCACCTCTCTCGGTGAACTCTCTGTACACCTTATCGTATACGGTTTCACACACGATCACCGATTGCTCCGAGGCACATATCAGTCCGTTGTCGAAGGTCTTACTCAGGAGTATGGAGTTTACCGCCATTTTTATGTCGGCGGTCTCGTCTATCACAGCGGGGGTGTTCCCCGAGCCTACCCCTATGGCAGGCCTGCCAGACGAGTAGGCGGCCTTAACCATACCGGGACCGCCGGTAGCGAGGGTCATGCTTATGGATCTATGGGACATGAGGTACTGGGACCCTTCGACGGAAGGTTCCTCTATGCAGGCAACAATGCCTTCCGGAGCTCCTGCCTTGACGGCGGCATCGTGTATCAATTTTGCCGTCATGACGGTACATTTCTTGGCTCTGGGGTGAGGGGAAAATACGATCCCGTTTCTGGTTTTCAACGCCAGCAACGCCTTGAATATGGCGGTGGAAGTCGGATTTGTCGTCGGGATTATTCCGGCCAGGACCCCCAGAGGTTCAGCTACTCTGAAGAAACCGTTGGTTTCGTCCTTTTCGACGATGCCGCAGGTCTTGTGATTACGGTACTTGTTGTATATGAATTCGGAGGCGAAATGATTCTTTATAACCTTGTCTTCCACTATGCCCATGCCGGTTTCATCCGAGGCCGCTTTGGCTAGGGGAATTCTGGCTTGGTTGGCCGCCATGGCCACCTGGAAGAAGATCTCGTCGACCTTTTCCTGACAGTATGTGGCGTATTTTTCCTGGGCCGCTTTGGTCCTGGATACCAGCTCATCGATCTCTCTCGGTACATCTCTGACGGGTTTTTCGGTCGTCTTTGTGTCTTCTTGGATTTTTTTGGTGGCCATTTTGTAGAACCTCCTTGAAAAATATTATTAGGTAAAACAATAACTATCGCATAGCTTGATAGGTATTGTAATCACATTCACAAATAAGTCAAGGGAGATCCTTATGGGTCAGAAGAGACAGATTTTACCGATAAAGAGAGGTCGTTTTTTGCTGCTGTAGAATTGAATACAGAGAAAAGTTTGCCTTCGATTCTTTTAAGTGTATAATCGAAACAGATACGTAACCGAACCATATCATTTTTCAGTGAGGTGAATCGATTGAGCGTAGCTGAGACAAAGGCGCAAGCACGTTCGGCGGAAAACTCACGGTATGAGGCCTTCCGGGGTAAGAGGTTTCTGAAACGTAAGGTTCTGGTTCGAGAAAGACTTAAGCTGTTCGGATTCGAGGTCAACACCGAGGTAGGGCAGGAAGAAAGCGACGTCGATTGGCGGTAATTTGAGGATTGAAAAAGGGACCGGTTTTAACCGGTCCCTTTTTCAATCCTCGTGGTATACTCGCATTTTTATCGGTTTTATCATGGATGGGGTTGTAAATAAATTTGATAAGAGAGGTTTTCCCGATGTCATATGAAGACAAGTCCTTTTCGTATCGATCCATGGAACGCCTTTTTCGCCCCAAGAGCATTCTGATAATCGAGGATTCTCTAGGTGGCGGAGTGATCTCGCGGTTGAGGGCTCTTCTTCACGGTTGGGGTTTCTCCGGCGAAGTCGTAGCCATCTCGGAAGAGAACTCTACGTCAATGGAGGACCTGTCTTTTGTCCCCGATCTGGCTATGATCCTTTCCTCTTCGGCTTTCTCTTTGAAGGCCTTGGATCTCTGTTCCCGTGTAGGGGTTCCCTACGTTGTGCTGTTGTCCCGCCTGGAAGGTTCGGGCCGGGATCATAAATCCATTCTGGAGAGGGTCCTCTCCAGAGGTACCAGATTTATCGGTCCCGAGTCTCAGGGGTTCGTCAATTTCGTGGATTCCATACCGATAAGTTGTTCCAGTGCTCTGGATCTCAGTCAGGGAGAGGAGGGGCATGTTGCCTTGATCTCTCAGAGCGGAGCGTTGGGTTTTTCCGCTTTGGCCATGGGGATCGATTCAGGGGTTCGTTTCCGTTACATGGTGACCACAGGGGTCTCCATGGATCTGGACATGATAGATATCGGACGTTGGATCGTGGAGGACCGCGAGGTAAGGCTGATTATATTTTATATCGAGGGCATGCCTGATGGGCGGGATTTCCTCTGTTTGGCTCAGGAAGCCAGAGCAAGGGGGATATCTGTAGCGGTAATGAGAGGCGGAACGTCGGAATGTGTCAGGGATAGGGTCTTGGACAGATATGGCTTAGGTTCGTCTACCGATGACGGTATATGGAGAGCCGTGGCGAAGCAGTTCGGATTGGTCCTGTTGGACGATCTTGAAGAGCTGATAGATATGTCGAGAATTATAGGGGAAGGCGGAAGGGCATCGGGTAGCAACGTGGCGATTCTCTCCCTTTCCGGTGGTATCGGGGTTATCCAGGCGGATAAGTGCGTTTCCCTAGGGCTTAACGTGGTGGATTTATCCGATGAGACCAAAGAAGAGCTGTCGAACGTGCTTCCCTTAGGAAGCATATCCCAAAACCCTGTAGTCGTCCCTCATTCAATTGAAAATCCATTTTCCGTTTTGTCCGATGCGCTCTGTATACTTCAAAGTGCGAATGAGGTCGATGCAGTCATAGTGGATGTGCCGATCATGTCCGCCGGAGGGGCCGAGTTGGTGGCTGATGCCTTGATAGGCACGGTTCGCCCTGATTCGAAGCCCATACTGTGTTGTTGGTTGATAGACGATGCGCACGGCAACCACGCTTTGGAGAGGCTTCGTAGGAGCGGGATACCCCTTTTCGATAGCCCTAGAAGATGTGCGGATGCTCTGGTCTCCCTTTTGGGTATGATACAGACTCCGGTTTCGTCCAAGTTGGAATGTTCTCCCTCCGGTGCCTCCGTTCTGGATCTGTATCCGAAGGATCTCAACGAACACGACGCCACCGAATTTATCGGTCATTACGGCCTCTCCCTGGTCAAACAGCGTTTCTGCCGTTCTTTGGACGAGACCCTGACGGCCGGTAACGAGATCGGCTATCCTGTGGTCCTTAAGGTAGTTTCCACGGATGTGTTCAGCAAGAAGGCCGCCAGAGGCATAGCCCTGAGTCTCAGGACGGAGGAGGAATTGCAGAACGCCTACGGCCGTATACTGGAGAGGACAGGGCGCTCATGTCCGGGGGCGGTCATAGACGGGGTGCTGGTACAGGAGATGGTGGAGGAGGGCATCGAATGTATGATAGGGATGAAGAGAGATCCCGTCTTTGGTCCAGTCATAGCCGTAGGTTTGGGAGGGGTCCTCTACGACGTAACTAAGGACCTGGCCCTCAGACTCGCTCCTCTGGAATTTTCCTCGGCTCTGGAGATGGTCGAAAGCCTCAGAGGGTATCCTCTTTTTTCCGGCTTGAGGGGAACGGAAACCCTGGATTTTAAATCTCTTGCCGGTGAGGTCGTGAAGGTATCCAGATTGTCCTGTGCCGAGCCGGACCTTCAGCTTTTGGATATAGATTCGGCCTTCGTGACCTCCGAAGGCGTTAAAATAGCCGACGCATACGCCTTCAGGGCGAGAAAGGATAATGTCTGATGTGGCGTTTATTAGTCTCTTCCGCCTGGTTGGTACTGGGATACCTGGCGGGGTCTTTCCCTACCGCTTATCTGGTCGCACTGCGTTTCAGGGGCATAGACATAAGGACCTACGGTTCCGGTAACGTAGGGGCTACCAATCTGGGAAGGCTCATGGGGAAAAAATGGGCTTTTTTAGTGGCTATAGTGGACATGCTCAAAGGAGGAGTCGCGGTATTCCTGATCAGGCTTTTGGGAGCATCCGAGCTCACTGTGGCTATGGCGGCTTTCGCTGCCGTCATGGGCCATAACTATCCCATATGGCTGGATTTTAAGGGGGGAAAGGGTGTCTCTACCACCTACGGAACCCTTTTCTTCGTAGCTCCTCCAGGGTCGATGATAGCCGTTCCTCTCGGCGGACTTCTCTGGCTGGCTATCTTGAAGATCGGAGGATACGTCTCACTTGCCTCGATCCTTTCGTTATTCGGCTTGGCGTTTATTCTTCTCCTTTGTGGAGTTCCTGCTCCTTTTGCTTTGTCGGCCTTTGGCTTAGCCGTTTTATCTACATGGAGACACAGATCCAACATAAAAAGGCTTCTATCCGGTCGAGAGTCAAGGGCCCGATCTAAATAAGATCAGCGAAGCTCTGACCTATTGACTATTTTTGACCAAGCGGATAAAATGTCGATAATATAGTATATGGACAGGGGGAGTTATGGTGCGGAGCCTCACCGAGGTCATAGAGAGTCACATAATAGAGCTTCTCGAGGGAAACGACGAGGACGTTGTGTCTCTTCGTAGAAAAGAGCTTGCCGAGAGGTTCGGGTGCGTCCCCAGTCAGATAAACTACGTCTTGAGGAGCAGGTTCACCCCCGAGCGGGGATATCTCGTAGAAAGCCAGAGGGGCGGGCACGGCTACATAAGGATTCTACGGATATGCTACGAGACTCCGGAGGCCAGACTCCGTCATCTGGACGACCTGGTAGGAGACAGCATTACCGAACAGGAAGCTAAGAGATTGTTGGTTTCCCTTCAATCCAGGGGCCTTCTTGATCTGAGGGAGAGGCTATTGATAGAGGTAGCATTGCGTCATGTGGACGATATGGGAGAATCGGTCTTCGATGTATCTCCCTATAAGAGAAACGTTCTCCAGGCCGAGCTTCTCAAGAGAATGCTTCGCAGCCTGGTTCTTTCGTGATGGAGGGTAGTATGTGGCAGTTTTTTACAGAGAGAAGTAAGAAAGTCATACAGCTGGCCCATAGAGAGGCCCTTCGATTGGGGCACGATATGATCGGAACGGAGCATATACTCATGGGATTGGCTCTGGAGAACGGCGGGGTTGCCGCACAGATCCTTTCCTCTTTGGGGTTGCCGTCAGACGAGTTGTTGGTGGCGGTTGAGGCCAGCGTTCCGCTTGGAGATCCTATAAAAAAACCGATGGACCTTCCTTTGAGTCCCAGAGCCAAGAGAGTTCTGGATCTCTCCATAAGGGAAGCCAGGAACATGGGGGTCAACTACGTCGGCACCGAGCATATTTTGCTCGGTATTTTTTCCGAGGGAGAGGGCATGGCGGTACAGGTCCTTAGAAATATGGGACTGGAACCGGCTGAGGGCAAGAAACAGGTTCTTCGGTTTCTCTCAGGAGGAGAGGGCGATGGCAAATCCTCGAACAAACAGGAAAGAAAGGACCGGAATAGAACGCCGATTCTGGATCAGTTGGGGATAGATCTCACCGAAATGGCGGAGAAAAACGAACTGGACCCCGTCATAGGCAGGAGCAAGGAGATTCGCAGGGTCATCCAGGTCCTTTCTCGAAGGACCAAGAATAACCCTGTGTTGATCGGAGATCCCGGGGTCGGAAAGACCGCTATAGTGGAGGGGTTGGCCCAGAAGGTCCTATCGGGAGATATCCCGGAGAATCTTAAGGAAAAGAGAGTTGTTCAGCTGAATATGGGCAATCTCGTAGCCGGGACAAAATACAGAGGCGAGTTCGAGGAGAGAATGAGAAAGCTGGTCGCCGAGTTGAAGGAGTGTCGGGACGTCATCCTCTTTATCGACGAGATCCACACCATAGTAGGGGCGGGAGGGGCGGAAGGTGCCATCGATGCGGCTAACATCCTGAAGCCCAGCTTAGCTAGAGGGGAATTTCAGGTCGTAGGAGCCACTACTCTGGAGGAATATCGTCGTCATATAGAGAAGGATGCGGCACTGGAGAGACGTTTTCAGCCTGTCAAGGTGCATGAGCCCAATCTGGAAGACACCTTCCTTATATTGAAGGGATTGAGAGATAGATACGAGTCACATCACAGGGTGACCATAACCGATCAGGCCCTGGATGCGGCGGTAAAACTGTCCTCTAGATATATAACCGATCGATTTCTTCCGGATAAGGGAATCGACCTCATCGACGAGGCTGCAGCTCGTGCCAGGTTGGACACGATGGAACTTCCGGAGCCCCTGAGAAAAATGGACAGGGAGCTCGAACGAATAAGGAAGGAAAAAGAATCGGCGGTGAATTCTCAGGCTTTCGAGAAGGCCGCTAAGCTTAGAGACGACGAAAATCGACTTTCCGACGAGCTGGAGAGGAGACGTCGCGAATGGGTCTCTCGACAGAGCAAGGAAGTTCCTGTGCTTACAGATGAGAACGTGGCTCAGGTCGTCTCCGAGTGGACCGGCGTCCCTGTGAGCCAGCTCACAGAGGAGGAATCTAAAAGACTTTCCCGTATGGAGGATGATATTCACCGTCGTCTTGTCGGACAGGACTTGGCGGTCTCCGCGGTCTCCAAGGCTATCAGAAGAGCTCGTAGCGGACTTAAAGATCCGCGGCGTCCCATCGGAAGCTTTCTCTTTTTGGGACCTACAGGGGTAGGCAAGACCGAAATGGCTCGTTCTTTGGCCGATTTCCTTTTTGGTTCCGAAGAAGCTCTTGTGACCTTGGATATGAGCGAGTTTATGGAGCGTCACGAGGTCTCTAAGCTTATAGGAGCGCCTCCTGGATACGTCGGACACGAAAGCGGCGGCAAGCTTACCGAGGCAATAAGAAGAAGGCCTTATTCAGTTATACTCTTCGACGAGATAGAGAAGGCCAATCCGGACGTTTTCAACTTGCTTCTTCAGATCCTAGAGGAAGGTCGCCTTACCGACGGTCAGGGTAGAAAGGTGGATTTTCGAAATACCGTGGTAATAATGACCAGCAATATAGGTGCCAGAAATATCGTCAAACGTCAGGGATTCGGTTTTGCCACCGGTAGCCGAGAGGGCTTTTCGGACTGGGCCAACGTCTCCAAGAGTATAGACGAAGAGGTGAAACGGGCTTTCCGGCCGGAGTTCTTGAACAGAATAGACGAGCAGGTGGTCTTCAGCCCTCTTAGCAAAGATCAGATGCTCGGCATTCTGGACGTCATGTTGAGGGAAGTCAGGGAAAGACTCTCTGAAAAGGGTATTCGACTTACCGTCTCTGCCAAGGCGAAGGAGCTAATCTTGGAAAAGGGGTATGAGCCTCAGTATGGAGCCCGACCTCTCAGAAGGACCATACAGAGGCTGCTTGAAGATCCTCTTGCGGATATGATACTGGACGGGAGTTTAATAGACGGTTATACCTCTAGGGTCGGAGTCTCCCGTGGGGAACTATCGTTGCGTTGCGTTCCTCCCAAAAAAGGAGATCAGCGAAAGGTCACAGCGTAGGGTAGGGGGCGTTCTCTCCCCTCCGAAGGTCGGTTTACTGTGATCCCCTTCCACCACATCTGGCTTGATCCGCCACCGTCCATGTTTATCGCTTTTAAGAGGCCTGCCTGTCTGGCTATGAAGGCTGCCTCGGACAGCGTGGCACCGTCGCTATGCCACGACGAACGACCGTCTATGACGATCCAGCATAACCTATCGCCATCCCAGCCCGCTAAGGTTCTGGGGTGGCGTTTGTTTATTATCGAATCGGAAAACCATTCGGAGGAGAATGGTCCTTCCAGACCGAGGATCATAGGTCCCGCTTGAATTACCTGTTTTGTCCCGACCATAGCTTCATCGGACCAGATGGTCTGAAGCTTGATCTCAGCCGCATCGGAGAGGGGACCTAATCCGGATGTCCTTAAATATAAGATGTTTTCTTCCGGCTTCATGAAGTGATTCGATCCAGTTGACTTTCTGACCTTGACCGTCTTTGACCCTTGCAATAGAAACTCCGTTCCGTTTCCCTTGATCGAGGTGGCGAACTGTCCGAAATGAGGGGTGTAAAAACCTATTTTGCCCTCGGACGTCGGTTGGTTGATGGCCGATATCGGAAGGCCATTATTTTCACATTCTGCCGACAGTCGATAGGATCCGTCTCCGAAATAGACCATATCCTGATCCCAGCCGATGGCGGATCTGTCCTTATACGTCGGTGACACAGGTACATCGTCTATAACAATCGTTCCGACCGGCCTGTTTTTCCAGAAAAAACCGGCGTTTACCGCTGCCGTAGACTTGGAATGCTCTCCTATCTCGCTTAGGGAAAGCTTTCTGGCTCCTATGGAAGGAGCTGTAGTTATATAGGTCTTCGATGGAAGAGCCTTTATCATGCACCAGAAAAGAGTTCTTCCTCCTCCTCCGATCGGCAAGATGGAGGTCTTTCCGAATTCCCTGGGGACTCCTTTCGCCAACAACCATGCCTGAGCGTAGTTGTTGTAGGGACCTATTCTGACCGAAAAAGCACAGTCGGTCCTCTCTATGTAAGACGGCAAATTAAGCTTATTCAGCTTTTTTAGCATCGCTTTAGCTTTTTCCTCCGTGGCGCTTTCGGACAGGGCGATGGCCCACCCCTTAGGTGGACGGCCCACCCCTTCTCTATGTAGATATAGGGTATAGCACGGGCTGTTCAGGGTCATGTCCCATCTTAGTCCAGAGACAATCCTATCTTTCAGCCAATCGGTCAGTTCTTTCAGGTCATCCTCTTTCAAAGTTTCGGAGGGGGAACGGAGCAGGTTGGAAGGCATCTTCGGTTCTGTTTCCCCTGCCAAGTTTACGTATGGTTCCAGATAGGGAGGCAGCTCTCCCGTTATATGACCAAGTGAAGCGACCAGTTGAGCCTCGTGTTGCCAGCCCATCGCTCTGAACGAAAAAGCTATGGCCTCTGCTTTGCTGATCTCTATGTCCGGATAGAACCTGTCGGAGGGGAAAAGTATTCCCATGGAGAAGGCCGATTCCACATAGCGTGAGCTTGGATGATCCTTAGGAACGTCGGAAAAACTTTTTCCGTTCCAAAGAGGAAGGCTGAGTGCGGATATTATCTCGGACAGGGCTTCCCCTCTGTTTATGGCGGCCGCCGAAGTGGATATAACTAACACCATTAGAAATCCTACCGTTATCTTTGAGGTGAGATGTCTCAATATTTTACCTCCCCGATTCGCTCGATTATGTTAGAGTCGATTAAAATGGTACCATAAATACGGTGTATATGGACAGATCCTCTCTTCCTTGTGCTACAATGACTCTTAGTGTAAATATAAACACCAAGAGTGGGAGGTATCGGCAGACATGGAGAAGAATCTGGAGACCTGGATTCGAGAACCACGTAAAAAACTGGATCCCGATGTTATGGGTTTCCCTGTAGTCTTCTCCAATAAAGTCGACGACGGTATCCCCGAGCAGTTGGAGGACGTCTTCTCCTCTCCCATCGATTTTATAAAAAAAGACGAGACCCCAGGACGATCTACCGAGGAGGTACTCCCCGAGGATAACTTTGATCTCATGGGTTCGGAAATCTCCGACTCGGCAGAAATCCCTGGCCCTTCGTCCATAGATGACGTCTATGAAGAGCCTGAATCGGACTCCTATCCTGAAGAAGAGTCCGACGAACCGCAGTTCCCCGCCGCTTCAGAGAAGGAACCTCTCTCCTCTATGGACGAAGAGGCTATAAGGGGTATGGAGGACCGAATTCTCTTTGATGAGGCTCCTGTATTAAGCTCCGAAGACATCTCTGATGAGGAGAAGGTTTCTGGCAGCTCGAGCTACGATTCGCTCAAAAAGGGAAGAAAGATCTCTCTTCGTCGGAGATATGTTCTCCTTTCGTCCTTGGCTCTTGCTGGAGGGGTTGCCCTTTTAGTTTGGACCTCAATGGAAAATCCAACGAGAAAACTCGAAGAGGCGGACCGAATGTATTCTTCCGGAGATTTTGAAGAAGCCGTAGACCTTTACGAAAAAGTCGAGATGGAGAGAGCTCTCCCCATCCGGTCTCTGTTAAACAAGGGAGAGGCCCTTTTGATTGCTGAAAGGTATGCAGAGGCTCTGGATTCCTTCTATGGGGCCTTGGCGTTATCCCCTGAAAGCCCTGATATTCATCGAAAAATAGGATCGATTTTATCTCATCTTGGTTCATCCGCTCAAGCGGAGAAGAGCTACAGGGAGACCTTGAGGCTAGATCCTGGCGATAACGAAATACGTCTCGAATTGGCCCGTTTGCTTTTGGATAGGTCTCAGCCGTTGGATGTCCTTCGATTGATCGATGAATCTCCGACCGAGATGTCCGGAGATGTGGTGAACTCGCTCAGATCGGATGCGCTGGACCTCCTTTTGCCGGTGGCGGAGGTAGAGGATCTTCTCTCCGAGGATCTGTCGGGAGATCTTTCGACTATCCGCGATGACTCCTCCGTCGTGTCCATGGATAAGATCTCCGAAGACTCGGAGACCTTTACGGTGGAGGTCCCCGTAGAGATAGTCGAGGACAAAAACGGGGAGAATAGGGAGGAAGAACCTCAACCGGTGAAGACTACGGAGGATGCTGGATACGAGGTCGCCTCGGAACCGAAATTCGTTTCATCTGAAAAACCGGAGAAAAAGAAAGAGAGAAGAGACGTAAAGAAGATCACCCGAGAGGAAACAAAAGAGACGGAGACCCGAGGGCCTAGCCCTGAGGAGCGTCACTTTATGGTCTTGTTGAGTTCCTCCCGCAGTATAGGGGCTCAGGATTCGGATGTGCTGAGACGACTCGTCGATAGAAACGCGGTATCCTCTCTCTTTCGGTTGGGAAAGGCCTATAACACGGCAGGTCGTTTCAGGGAAGCTTTGCTTTTCTTGGAGAAGGGGCTGCTTTTAGGCGATAAAAACTCTCGTCTTTTGCTGGAAGCAGCCTATAGCTGTGCCTCCATCGGCAGAGATCATGACGCCATGGCCATGGTGCAGCATATATTGACCAGAGGGCACGACGTGTCTTTGAAGGGCGATCCTCCTTCTGTCTTGGTCTACAGATCGAAGAATACCTGGGATATCGGTTGGAACGACGGCGACAGCACGATGAAGAACGCTACGCTTTATACCGAGGAAGAAGGAGTCTCAATCCCCGGTCTGATTGCGCCTAAAATCGGTCTCGACATGTACGATCCTCTGAAAAAAGCCATAGAGCTTAACCCTGACGGGAAAGAGCTGTACATAGATTTTATGGCTCTTACTGTCAAGACCGCTCCGAACGCCTCTTCAAGTATTCTGAAAGCCTCCGCTATGGCCATGGAGGCCCACGGTCTTTTCGTCTCCGGACGACGGAACGAGGCATTGGTATTGCTCGATACAGTTGAGGAGCTATCTCCTTCTGTGGCTTTTTGGAAAGAGCTGAGGGACAGTTTTTCAACGAAGATATAAAAACGGCATTTCCAATTTTCCCTTTTTCATCTATACTTTTTAAGGCGTTTTATCTTTTTACGTTAGGGACATATCGATATCAAGCACAGGTGGTGGTCGCAGAATGCAGACTCAGAAGGTCGAGGAGTGGGGGTTTCAGTACATCCAGCGCTACTCCATGTACCAGGAATTTGTGAGAAGAATGAAAAACCTTCTCCAAGATCTAATCGAAAGGGAGCATGTGAAGGTATATGCTCTTGAGGGATGGGCTAAATCCCCGGAGGATTTTATCCGTGACCTTACGGAAAGCGGTAAGGTACTACCCGCCGATCCGTTTAAGGATATGCCCGACTTGGCTACGGTGAGGGTCCTCCTGTATTTCCCCAGCGATGCTATAGCGGTGGAGAAGACGATACAGGAGGAGTTTCTGATAGACCTTCCCAGATCCACTACCAGCAAGGATCTTGAGGACCCCGATATATTTGGCTATCGCTCTATAGTGTACGACGTTTCTTTGAAGTCCGATCGAAGCAGGTTGAGAGAGTGGGAGCGTTATAGAGACCTAAAGCTTCATCTTCAGGTACGTACGATGTTACAGGAAGCTTGGGCTACCATCAGTCCCGAGATAGCGGGGGCCACTGATGTAGTGACCAAGGGCAAGCTAAAGAGAAAGCTTTCCAGGGTAAGCGCCCTTCTAGAGGAAGCGGACGAAGATTTTCACTATCTGAGAGAAGCCGCTAGGGGATTGGCCATACCTGTGACGCCCGATCGGGCCAAGCCCATAATCGATAATTCTCCTCCCGAGGAGAAAAAGCCCCTGGACAAGGAAGATTTGAGAGAGCTTTTCGAGAAATCCGACGGAGCGCTCTACTCCCAGTGGTCCGAGGCGGCTAGAGAGACGGGCTTCCCCGGGTTTGTGCCAGACGGTTCTTATTTGGAGGATAGCCTTGACTATCTGTGTCGCATATTCAAGGCGGCCGAGATCGATTCTGTATCCGAGGTGAGAGAATTTCTCTCGTCGATGGAGGTGGACGACACCGGCATGGAGCAACTTAAGACGGTCTACTCCGCATTCGAGGAAGATATATCCTCTTGGAAAGTGGACGGCTACTCTGCGGTGTTCCTGTTGGTCTTGAACATGAAGTGGGATGTCCTTCAGAACAAAGATCTCATGGGGTTGGGCATAAAAATGGGGTCGGATAGGATCAAGGGAGTTTGATCCTATTATGTGTGGCTTGTTTTACCTGTGCGGAAGGGCGAGAGCCCTCCTTTTTTGAAATTTCCAGATCCGGCGGTAAGGAGGGTGCCTTTTGATCTTCAGGGATTTTCTACGGGGCCTTTTGGCCTTCATGGTCGTCCTTTTGATTTCCGATCTTGTAGTGGCGGAACCCTGCATCTCCAAGGTCGGAAGCCAGAAGGTGACCGAGGACGACCTTGTATATCTTTTATCCAGACGTATGGACAGCGACCTAGACGTAGCGGCTCTGGCCTGGATGGGGATGGATTCCAAACAGAGGAAAAACTTTGTCTCCCATGTGGAGGACGTCCTGTTTCTCTCCGAGGCCTCCCGATTGAAGGGGTTGGGGCTGAATCGGGACGTGGTAAGGAAAATCCGTTGGGATGGCATCAACACCTTGGCTAAAGCCTATGTCGACAGAATAAGTCTGACTTGGGATCTCTCCGAAGAGGCCCTTCGAGAATTCTATTCGTCCAACGGCGAAAGATACAGAGCTCCAGAAAAGGTTTTAGCCGAGGTCAGGTACTCCGGAGATCTCGACGACTGCGATATCGAGATGGGAGAACCACGATGGTTCAGCTTGAATGACGTCCCCGATGCCCTTAAGGAGTTTTTTTTCGTCGATCTAAAACTGGGAGATGTCCCTCCCGTGCGGTCCTCCGATGGTGGTCTGTGGATGGCGAGGGTATTGGAATTTCAGGGCAGTCGAATCTTGCCTTTTGACGTGGTAGAGGACAGGGTTAAAGAGGATCTTAAAGGGGCCTATTTGGAAGAAGAGCTGCGTAGACTGAGGGGGAGGATTCTCCCTATAGACTGATGCAAAAGGTGTTGACAGGATCGTCCTCCTAACATATAATTCTCCCTGTCGTCGCGGGGCGTCGACATAAGTTGATCGGGGCTATAGCTCAGTTGGGAGAGCGCTTGAATGGCATTCAAGAGGTCAGGGGTTCGAATCCCCTTAGCTCCACCATTGTCTTTTAGGGTCCACTCTTTGGAGTGGGCCTTTTTTTGTGGTTTTGAGTCCTCGTTCTTGTGGGTTATTGTGTCGTAGCTCTGATTGCTTTATTCTTTATGGGATCTTTTTAAGTGGTATAGTATAAGACATATCTAAACTCGTGTCTTTAGGGAGGGGTAGATATGAAAAACTATGACTTGATAGTGATCGGGATGGGGCCGGCCGGTATGGCGGTATCCGCTATGGGGGTCTCGATGGGCTTAAGCGTCCTCTCGGTGGAGAGACGTAAAATTGGCGGAGAGTGTCTTAACTGCGGGTGTATCCCCAGCAAGGCGTTGTTGAAAGGAGCCGAGGCTTTTCATGGCCTTAAGAGGCTATCCTCCTACGGAATCGAGATCGACGCCGATATCCTGAAAATCTCTCCTATGTCGGTGGTTAGGGGCAAGATAGACTCTATAAACAGCAAAAAGACGATGAAGATGTTCGAGAAGGTTTCCCTTATATCAGGAGAGGCCGTTCTGGATGGACCAGGCGCCGTCAGGGTGAATGACCGTACCTACAGAGGGAAGCGGATATTCATAGCTACAGGGACAAGTCCATCTATCCCTCCTATTCCTGGATTGAAAGATATCCCCGAGATGTTGACGAACGAAAACCTCTTTCAACTCGAGGAGATACCCGAATCGATGACTATCATAGGCGGAGGTGCTATAGGCAGCGAGATGGGGCAGGCTTTTGCCAGATTGGGAGCGAAGGTGGCCATCGTACATATGGATCCCCATCTGGTGCCGACAGGGGACGAAGCTGCAGGACGTTTGTTAGAAAAGGTTATGTTGGAAGAGGGCATTACTGTACGGAATTCCGCTTCGATAGACAGAGTAGAAAAGAAGGAAGGCAGGATTTTTCTCTATTCCGGAGGAGAGGTCTTCGAGTCCGAAAAACTCCTTGTGGCGGCTGGAAGGGTCCCTAGCATATCCGATTTGAGGCTGGGCGAGGTTGGCGTAACCTACGATAAAAAGGGGATCTTCGTGGATCAACGTATGAGGACAAGCGTTAAAAATATATACGCCGTAGGGGACTGTAACGGGCAATATCTTTTGTCCCATGCGGCTATGCACCAGGGTATGCTGGCTTTCATGGATGCCTTGTCCCCTTTAAGCCTACCTTGGACTCGCAGAGATCGATATGTAGTTCCCTGGGCGGTGTTTACGGAGCCGGAGATAGCTCAAGTAGGGCTTACCGAGAAAGAAGCCTTAAAAAGAGGACTGAGCTACGATGTGTGCGAGAAGAAGTACAGCTCGTATGGCAGGACCGTAGCTGACGGTCATCCGGATGGGTTCGTGAAGATTATAGTCGGAAAGTCTGGTAAAATTCTTGGAGCGACCGTTGTAGGCGAAGGAGCGAGTGAGCTTATTCAGGAGTGGACCATGGCTATTCAGGATAGACGGAGGATGACTCACATAATGATGACCCAACATCCTTTCCCGTCTGTGGGGACCATTAACAAGATGGTCGCGGAGGAGTGGATGATGTCGAAGATGAGATCTCCTGTCCTTGGGAAACTTGCCCGCTTTTTCTTGAGATGATCCGATAAGATCCAAATTCCGACCTGATCGTCGTAGGAGGGATCTTGAAGGGGGATTATGATGGCTGATCCTGGAAGGGAGTTTAGAAAACTCCCGATAGAGACTTTGACGGCTTTGGTGCAGTCTTTTCAAAGAGGGTTCTATCGCTTTAACGAATCCATGGGCATAGACGTTCATTTCCTGAGGCGGGAGACCTCGCTTTCCTATTCAATCCCTTACGGCGTTATAATCGCCATGATAGGGATAGTGGGCGACTGCAGAGGCGGTCTCTCCGTGATACTGGACCAGGCAGGTTTTAGTCGTTACGTAGGAGCTTTGACGGGCGGCATTATCCGTCCCGATGTGGAGGATGCCATCGCCCTCAGTTCCATCGGGGAGATGTTGAATATGGTGGCAGGCAGAATGGCTCTCGAGATGAGCAAGGAGGGCTTCTCGGTGGATATTACACCTCCTCAGACCTTTTGTGGCGAGAGAATAAGACAGGTCGAGTCGGAAAGAACGGCTCACATAATATTGCCTTATCTCCTGAGCGAGCGAGACAGTGAAGATGGGGTGGCCCATCTTGTAATCAATAGCCCTAATCTGTAGAGGTAAAGAGAGTTCCTTCAGGGAGCTCTCTTTTTTAAGTCTCTAGTGTCTTTAGTTATAGCTAAAACCGTTAAAATGACTATCAAGCCATTTGATTTTGTTGTCTAGATGTGGTATAAAATCTCGAGTCCGAGTTATTTGAAGGCGGGGTGTGTTAAAGAATGATAGAGGTTAAGGACGAAAAAATAGAGGATATGACCGATCTGCTTGTGGAATTTTGTGAAAAATTTAGCGGATGGGAGGGAGCTGTCGCCAAGTTGGGAAGGCTTTCTCCTGCTCAGATGAGGACCATCGGTGTTATCGGTCGCAATCGAAACCTGCGAATGAAGGATATCGCGGAAAAGATGGAACTTACGACCGGTACGGTCACGGTCATGGTCGATAGATTACAGGAAATGGGGTTGGTCGAGAGGTGTAGGAACGAGATGGATCGTCGTTCCTACAGAATCGTTCTCTCCTCCAAGGGAGAGGATTACTTCCAGCAGCACAGTCAAAAACAGCGTGAGCTGGTAAAGAGACTGGCTTTAAAGCTGAACGACGACGAGCAGGATAACCTGATAGGCTTTTTAGGTAGATTTTTAGAAGCTCTGTAATATTCGCCAAAACAGAATATGTTTTATCGATCTAGAGGGGGGGCGGCATCCATTGCTGTTCTCCCCTCGGATTTGAGACGAGCCCTTGACATGATAGGTCCAGATGATCCTTCATCGGTTTATAGTGGACCCGGAAAAATGGACCACCGAGTAAGTTGCTAGGTTAAGGTCAAGAACAGGCTGCTGTATCATAGGTCTCAGAAAGAGGGGGACATAATG